>JASGCW010000255.1 GCA_030053945.1 Limnohabitans sp. | reverse complement strand
TAAATTACTAATTTTGAACTGCTTGTTTTTATTTAAAAGTTTAAATCACTTCATTCATAGTTAATCAAAAACCAATTTTATACTAAAAAAAGGACTCAAAAATAAGATCTAATTTTGTGCTTTAAAACAAAAAAATATTCTTGGAACAATGTACAACGGAAGCGAAAGCTCAGGATACGCAACAGGTGGAAACGACAATAAAGTAATCCAAACAAGAAGCTGAGCAGGGGTTTCGCTATCTAGAGTTAAGCAAGCTTATATTATTTTTAAATAATCAATCAATTTTTGAGACTGTTCTTTGTAACTACTTCCTATAGGAATTTGTACACTTCCTAACTCAAAATCTGTGAGTGAAAAAGCTGTTATTCTTTTATTATTTACAATAAAAGAACGATGCACTCGTGTAAAAGACTTTTCTAGCAATTCATTTTCTAAATCTCCTATTTTATATTTTGCAGTGATTTCTGCACCATCTGTTTTATGAACTTTTACATAATCCTTTATACTCTCAATGAAAAGTATTTCATCTAAAACTATTCTGTAATTTTTCCCCGATGCTTTTAGTAGTAAAAACTCTTGTTTTTGTTCTATAACAGGTAGTAAAATGGGCGTTCTTATAACTCTTTCAACTGACTTAAAAAAACGTTCGAAAGTAATTGGTTTCAATAAATAATCTATAACTTCTAATTCAAATCCTTCGATAGCAAAGTCGCGATAAGCAGTTGTCAAAATTGTCTTTGGCGGATTTTTTAAGCTTTTCAAAAAATCAATTCCTGTTATGTTAGGCATTTTGATATCAAGAAACATCAAATCAACTTGTTTGTTTGTTAGTATTTCAAATGCTTTCAAGGCATTATTCGCCGTTGCAACGACTTCTAGAGCTTCTATTTTAGCTATATGATTTTCAATTAGTTTAACAGCTAAAGGCTCGTCATCAACAATTAGACATTTGATTTTCATATGGTGCTATTTTTTAAAATCAAAATTACTGAATGAACATTATTTATTTTTGTTATTTCTAAAGAATAATTGTTAGCATATAACAAATCCAATTGCTTTTTGATATTGTTTAAGCCTATCGAATCTTTTGCATCTGTAGTAGTGTTTTCGACAAAAGTATTTCTTATTTCAAACTCGGTTTTTTTTTTATCGCAAGATAAACTGACTTTTATTTTTGGAGAACCACTATCCTCACCTGCTCCATGTTTGAAAGCATTTTCGACTAATGATAAAAACAAGAGCGGCGGAACTTGATTATCATTTTCAATAGTAGATAAAACTTCTACCTCAAGTCTGTCATCATATCTTAGTCTTTCTAATTCGATATAATCTTCTATTAATTTTAATTCGGAAGTAACAGAAACTAAATCTGCATCACATCTATATAAAATATAATCTAAAATTTCTGACAGTTTCCCTATAGCAGAAGATGTTTTAGGAGAATTATCGATAGATAACGAATAAATATTATTCAAGGTATTGAACAAAAAATGAGGGTTAAGCTGTGCTCTAAGCATCTTTAATTCATTCAATGTTTTTTCATTTTCTAATTGTAAATTTTTAGCATTTTTCTCATTATAATTAGAAAAATATTTGACAATATAAAACACTAAAGCTGTAGTCAAAATCCCAGGTAAATATCTGGTAGAAAGTGCTTTTATATCAGTAAGAATCTCATAAACGCTTTCTTGCAAAAAAGGAGGTTTTCTAAAAATAGGTTCCATTATATAAACCATTGAAAATCGAGAAAAAACCGACAAAATATAAGCTGTAGCGATGAATAAACCACCCGAAATTACAATTCCTTTTTTTAAAAACTTTTCTGACAATAAATAATATGACACCCAATATGCCATTATCATTCCATAAAAAAGTTCACTGAATTCATATCCCAGCACTTCATCGAAACAAGTTTCTTCCATCTTAGAATAAATCGCGAACGAAGTTGCTAAAAGATAAATTAGCCAAAAAAGAAAGTGTTTTAAAAACTTATTTTTTATAATATCCTGTAACCACATAATAGAAAATAAAGTCAAAAATAGAAATAGTAACAAAAAAACAATGTTTAATCGACAAAAGCTATCTTTTTTATTATGAATAAATACTTTTTGAAGACGAAATTAAAAAAAACCTTTTCAACTATTAAACAGGCTCAAAAACACAGTCTTCATCGACATAAAGAATTTAAAAAAATAAAGCAATAGATATTTGTCATCATCAATCAAAAAGAACAGTTATGAGAAAAGGTTTTATCCTTATAAGCATTTTATTTGGTCTTTCTTCATTTGGTCAAGAAAAGCCAACAAACAAAAACGAAATCGAAAAAGCAAAAGAACTTGAAACAATTACCGTAAAAGCTGAAAAATCCTCCATAGAAACAAAAATGGATAAAAAAATATTTAATGTAGGTAAAGATTTAGTAGCTAAAGGCGGTAATGCAACAGATATTTTAAACAATGTTCCTTCGGTAAATGTAGGTGCAAATGGCGGGGTAAGTCTTAGAGGAAATGCAAGTGTTCGTATTCTTATAAATGGAAAACCATCAGTATTAACGCAGAATAATGGATTAGAGCAAATTCCAGCAGAAACTATTGATCGTATCGAAGTAATTACCAATCCTTCTGCACAATATGACGCGCAGGGAGCTTCTGGAATTATCAATATTATCTTGAAAAAAAACAAGTCGGAAGGATTTAGTAGTTCTTTTACTTTAGCTGGAGGATTGCCTAATAATAACTCTATAGGAGTAAATATGAACTACAAAAAAGAAAAGTTTAATCTTTTTTCTGATTTCCGTTATACCAAAATGGCTTTTCTAGGAGATAGTAAACTTAACAGAACTAATCTTGATGCAAACTCGATTCCAACGAGTTTTTTATTTCAAAATACAAATACAGAACGTAATTCTAATCGATTTAATATTTATCTGGGGAGTGATTACTACATCAATGACAAAAATACTTTGACTTTGAGCTATTTCTTCAGACATAATGTAACTAAAAATTATGTTGATTACAGGTTTGATTTTAAAAATTCAGTTCAATCCACCACACAATTATTTACAGCCAATGAA
>JASGCW010000254.1 GCA_030053945.1 Limnohabitans sp. | reverse complement strand
ACAAAAAAAACTATTGACGGTCATTAGAAGATTAAAGCCTATTGAACTTTTTGGGATTATTATGGTAAACACAAATTGCCTTATCAATTTCTATTCTTTCAATTGTCATTAAGTAGTCATGTGTTGTTGTTTTAACGACATCTCCGATTTTTAATATTGTTTCCATAAATTATTTAAAACAAATTACTGCAATTGTTTTTTATAAAATATGGAAATTGCTACAACAATAAATGGTGTACGATAATTCATACACCATTTATAAATTTTAATTTACATAATTTAGGAGCTATTAGTACGCAATAGCATAGTTCCGAAAATTTTTATATGGAACACGAAACATTATTAAACCACGAAACCCCGTCTATTGCCAATGTGCTGTTGCTGCCCGAATCTTCGAACGAAGCGGTGTCAGTGAATGTTTGCAGGCACTTTGTTTAAAATGATTCATTATAATATCTGTTGCCATTATTTACTCAACAAGTTTATTCTGTCTGTTACGGTTTTATTTAAGTTAGTTTTTTGTTCTTCAGGTAAAAAACTGTTTTCAATCCACCATTTTGCTGATTTCAATTTTTCTGAAAATGAATGAAAGCTGTTTTCAACTTGCTTTTCTGTTATGGAAAGATTTGTTGCCAAAGCCACAAAGTCCTTTTTAGATATTTTATTTTTTCTTCCATTAAGTGTCAATGACATTTGTTCTGATTCGTTTTTTATTACCAACATTGTGCTTACCAAATCATAGGAAGGGCTTAAAGAGAATTGTCCTTCTTGTTGCTCCAACATTGAAAAATTTTTCAAGTGCATATCTGCATTGCCGATTATGAAACTGAATACTACCAGTTCAAAATAATGTAAAGTATCCAGTCCAGATTGGGTAGAGTATTGCTTAATAATTTTGCCTGTTTTTTCGTAACTGCCTCTATATTTATGCTCGGTCAATGTTTCAGAAAGCTGACATAAATCTTCACAAGACAATTTGTTTTCATTTTTCCTGTCAAACCGCTGAGTAATGTATGCTAATTCTCCTGCTGGCAATCTAATTAGACCATGCGTTGCTGTTTCAATTCCAAATGTTTCAGCAAGGTGCATACATAAATCTTCGTTTTCAGGTAACGATTGGTAGGTTTCATTTTGTGGTTTTATGATATAGTTGCTCTTGTTATCAACAACTGTGAAACGAATGCTTTTTTTACTCTCATCCAACCACAAACTTAATTTGGGTTGCACTCCTGTTATGGCGGTGTTTGAACCTACAATTTTTTTTGCGTAGGCAGTCAATTTTTTTTCATCAATATCAATCCTTGGAATTTGCTTTAAACCAAAGGTTTTCATCATACATTTTGTATGATAATCTATTTCATCTTTATCCAACGGGGTATAGCAAAGTAGGCAGTTCATTTTATTTTCCATTTCTAATACTAATATCACCAATACAATCTTTACAAAGTGTAAGTAGTAGTGTCATTCGGTCTCGTGGGTTTAGTTTCCAATTATCAATAGCTATTTGCAGTAACCATCCTTCGGGTATAAGCCCGTCAAAAAAAGGTAGCATATTTTTATCTACAAATTCCTCAGAACGCAATGGAAGTGTTCTACTTATTGCTCCATAAACTGGATTTTGCAAATACGATTTCTCATATTTAAAATGATACCCGTTCTCGTCTTCCCAAACAATACCACTTAGTTTTTCTTTTTTATATACCAATCCTTTTTTCATTGATTACTGTTCTTCAATTGTCTGAATATCGTTGTGCAAAATAATTTCGGTTAAGTTATTGTCTGGTTTTTGCTGATACTTTATGGCATTATTGTTTGGCACAAATTGCCATGCAGAAATTTTATTCTCTTTCTTGTCTGTAATTTCTTTTATGATGATACCATATTTAATCACTCTGTTCGTTAGAGTTATTTTTACAGCTTTATTAAAGTAGTTCCAAAAAATATCGTAGGCATCAATTTTTTGATTATCGGGTGATAAGCTAAACCCAAATAAAGCCAACACCTGATTTACTTTATCTAATTGCATGGTTTCTTTGCCTTGCTCCAGTTCACGAATAAAACGAATGCCAACCCCTGCTTTTGTAGCAAGTTCTTCCTGCGTTAGCTGTAGCTTTTTGCGTTGATACTTGGTGAATGATGATAATCTGTTCATTGCGTTGCTATACCTTTACAGGTGCAAATATAGACAAAATGTTTAAAAAAGAACCGAACGGGTATAAATAGTAAAAAATGATTGTTTTGAATCCCGAACGGGTATCTTTTAAAATGTCGGTAAGTCGGTTATTTCAATCCTCAAATGTTCAAAGTTAGCAGTGTCCACTCGGATTATGACCAAATTAATCATTGTAAATCAATTATTTAGAAATCAAAATTCAGCATTAGTTAAATCGAATTTAGTGATTTGTTTTTTCATTCTTTTCACTAAACCAAATTTTCTTTTTTCATCTAAATACAAATATTGAGTTGGGGGGGGGTAAGCAGTTCCTTTAGTTACCCTATTCCAAATGATAACTCCTAATTTTCTTGCGAGTACACTTATGGCAGCGGCTTTGCCTTTTTTTTAATTTTAAGCGTGAAAAAATGCAAGAGCAGCGTTTACTAAAATTTGAAAATATTATGATTGGGATGTCTCAAAAATAGGGCTCGCCATTAAAAACGCTAACACAGCAAAACAGAAACCTACTTTGCTTTATGCAGCCAAACCTTGATTGCCATCGGGTTGTGAACACCACTGCTTGAACTAGCTTTATACAAGGATAATTTTCACGCTGCAGGTTACTATTGTTAGCTTAAAAACTTAACTGTTATTATGGTAGGGGGATGGCTTGCAACGTTCCGCAGATTTGCGATGGGCGGGCTTTTCACCACAAATGTTGATACGGAGAACCAAACTTTGATTAACCACAAATGAGTATGCAGAGTACTGAACCGCCATTTTTGCCAAACCTGTGTTATAGGCTGGCGTTTTTGTCTGTCGATGATTGCAAGCATTTTTATGCCTTCCGTTTGTGTCATTTGCCGAGTGCTTTTTGACTGGCTTATGTGTTGAGTGTTTTATTTTTTTTGAAGCGTTGGAAATTT
>JASGCW010000253.1 GCA_030053945.1 Limnohabitans sp. | reverse complement strand
AAATTTATGATTTCTTTAACAATTTTGGTGAATTTGTTGCAAGTTGGGTTAAAATTAATTTTGTAATTTTGCAAAGAATCAACTTATTTTTTATGCTAAACTTTCGTATAGCTTGCCTAAATGGAATAAAAAGCGCAAGAAGTTGCGTATATATGGTAGTTATCTGCAAGCTTAAAAACCAACTACACTGAAAGAAATGATAAATAACCAAGCAAAATTTTATAGAGGAGACCTTCATATTCATTCTTATGGACAGTTTGGTTCATTTGACGTGACAGATACAACTATGACTCCTCAAGCTATTGTTGACACAGCAATTGAAAAAGGGTTGAAAATTATTAGCATTGCTGACCATAACGAAATAAACAATTCCTATTTGGCAATAGACTATGCAAAAGACAAAGATATTTTAGTTTTACCTGGCATTGAAGTAACAACTACACAAGGACATTTATTAGTTTATTTTGAAACATTTGAAAATTTACGTTCGTTTTTTGGTCATTTGACAGTTGTAAAAGAAAGTAATAATCCCACAGATGGCTCATTGCCACGAATCATAAAATCATTAACAACACAAGGAATAGTAGAATGTCTAAATTTTGCCGAACATTATAATGGTTTCGGAATATTAGCTCACATAGAAGTCGGTTCTGGTTTCGAAAAAACAATTGGCAAATTTGACCTTCAAATGGAAGAAATTTTCAAGGCTAAGAATTTATTGGCTTTAGAAATAAAATCAAAAAATTCATTGAAGTTATATTCAGAATTAGATGACACGGATGAAAAAAATGACAGAAATAAACTCCTAAATATCAGAAGAAATCATCTTGGGTATGACCCTGATTATAATTTACCAAAAGTAATGTCTTCTGATTCGCATACTTTAAATGGATTAGGAACAAATGCAGATGGAGAAAACAAGCTTACAAGATTTAAAGTAGACGAATTGAATTTTCATTCTGTAAAAATTGCACTTCAATACTATGAATCTAGAATTAGACTTGAAAATGAAATCCCAGAACAAAGACCTCATATAAAAACTATAAAACTAGAAGGTGGATTATTTAAGAATGTTACTATAAATCTCAGTAATAATTTAACTTGTATAATTGGTAGTCGAGGTGCAGGAAAATCAACATTACTAGAGGCAATTAGAGAAGCTACTGGCAATAAATCAAAGTATGGTGTTGTTGATTCTGATGTTTGGCCTCAACAAATTGATTTAACCTATTTTGACGAAACTAATCAACAAATTGATTTCATTAGGGAAAAAAATAGTGCTTTAAGAAATATTACCGACCCTATTAATGGAATAACAAAAATCGACATTGAAACTTACGGACAAGGTGAAACCGCTGAAACTCTTCAGCACAGTGATGAAAACCCGAAAGTATTAATAAACTTTCTTGACAGTTTTTTAAATCTTGAATCAAAATCAATTGAAGATGAATCGTCAATAAAAGAGTTATTAGAAAATCAAAGCTCTTCAAAAAAAATAAGACTTGATTTGCTTAGCTATGATGAAACTGAAAAAGCTTTAAAAAACGAAGAAAAAAAATTAGAAAATTTAAAAAAAGAAAAAGCAGGAGACTTAGTTACTTTTCAAAATTCACTAATTAAGGAAAGGCAGATTAGGTCTGAACTAATAAATAAACTCAAGGAATTAGTAACAAAGTATAAAGAGATTTTTTCAGATGAAACTTTGTTCACTAACTTTTTAGCTATAAATGACGCTGAAATAATAGTTGGAAAAGATTTTTTTCAAAACGTTAAAAATATAGTTTCTGATTTTTCAACTGTTGTAAAAACAAAGTCAACAGAATTAAATACAGAACTGACAAATAAAATAACTGATTTAAATGTTGAGTTAAAAAACTGGGCTCAAAAAGAAACTGAAATTCAAACAAAAATTGATGCAAAAAAAGCCCAATTAGAAGCTCAGGGAATTCCGTTTGACTTAGGCAAGATAAATCAAATTTCAAAAGACATACTTGATTATCAAAAAAAGATAGAAAAGTTAAAACAAGAAAAGGTAGTCTTGAGCAAATTAACTGAAGAAAGAAAACTTCTAATTGAAAAAAGACTCGCTAATAAAAATGAAATCTATGAATTTAGAAAGGCATTTTCAAAAAAAGCTAACCTAAACTTAAAAAATACAATTGATGGATTTTTCATTACCATCAAATACAAACTTGGAGTTTATTCACCTGAATTTGAAGAAATGCTTAAGTCTAAAATGGACTGGAGACAAAATAAAAAACCAAGAACAATTGCATCAAATCTTTCTGTGTTTGACTTTTTAAGCATTTGTCAAAAAAATGAAATCGAAAAACTTGTAAGTTTAACAGATAAAGAAGGTAATATAGTATTTACTAATTATGAATGTCAAAATATTATAAAGAAAGTTACCGAAGAACATAATTTTGAAGATTTTGAAGCAATACGATTTGATGATTTACCTGAAGTCACGATTACAAGAAGCTACAAAGAAGAAGACGGTACAATAAAATACTTATCAAAACCATTATCAAAACTTTCACTTGGACAGCAACAATCGGTTTTACTTGGTATTCTTATGCTTTCAGACAGCAATAAGCCATTAATTATTGACCAACCCGAAGACAATCTTGATAGTGAATTCATATTTAAAACAATCGTAAAGAACCTTAGAAAGATAAAAGAACAACGACAAGTAATTATAGTAACTCATAACCCAAATATTGCAGTATTAGGAGACGCAGAATTAATTATACCTCTCAAAAGTACAAGTGTTGTAACTCACGTAATTGACGCTGGTTCAATTGACAGAACAGAGACACGAGCAATATGCTGTGAAATCTTAGAAGGTGGAAAAAGAGCATTTAAACAACGAGAAGAAATTTATGGAATTAGATAGAAAGCCAGCAGATAACAGGCGTTTGGCAAAAAAGCGGGTTCAGTGCTTAAATGAAGCTTTGTACTTCGTATCAAGTTCAGTGCTGGCAGACAGTTCAGTGCTTCGAAATCCGCTTCTTCGCCAAGCGCCAAAACGTTAGCGGTCATTGTAACGGGCAACGTAAAGACAAAATAATCAGACAATAAAAC
>JASGCW010000252.1 GCA_030053945.1 Limnohabitans sp. | reverse complement strand
CTACAATTATCTACCCAATATTGCATCCAAAGTATTTTTTTTAACAATCATTTTAGCCGGGAAATATCCAGAAATTATAGATATCAATAAAAATATACCCACTCTTATAATTGTAGTATTAGTTTCTACCACTATGATTCCATCAGAAAATGGAAAGTCTATAGGATTGGCATCTATTAGAGGTTTGATAAAAGCAAAAACTATAATAATAGCAATTGTACATCCAATAATAGTATATATTACCGCTTGTAAAATATAAGAAAATTCTATAGCAAAACCATTTATTCCAATACCTTTCAAGATGCCAATCTGTTTCCTTCTAGTGATAGCATTAATAAAAATAACAATAAATAAAGTAATAGCCGATACAACTATACCAACAGAGCCAAACATTGTCCCCATTAAACCAAACAATTGCTTCATTTGATTCACAAAAGCGGGAGTTCCTTCTTCAAAAGTTTCTATTTTTGCATATTGATTAAATCCATTGGCAATTAAAGTATTTTTAATTTCAATTGGATTCTCTCCTTTTTTAATTCGTACGACTATAGTGTTTACATTTTCTGCCAATAGATTTTGTAATCTTTGCAATTCTTTATCAACAAAAAATATTTTTTGGCCAATATCTTGGTTTTTTACTACAATTACACCCTTAACTATGTATTCATTTGTACTAGAACCTACGGTTATTCTAACTTTGCTTCCACTTATACCGGCATTTATATTTCGCAATAATGTTTCATCTATATCGCTAGCGACCGAGTATTTTTGTAATATGTCTTTACCTACTAATACATATTTGTTAGCATCTTCGTTTTTTAATCATTCTCCTTCTTCTATATTTTCGGATAATTTAGTCACAGCATCCTCTAAATCCGGGTTTATACCATAAAATCCAACATTTCTTTTATTAGCAATATCATTTGATTTTAAAGTCTGTCAATTTGCTTCGACAATTCCATTTCCAGTATATCTATAAGAATATCCCTTTACTCTTTTATCACTTTTTAAAGTATTTATTATATTGTCGCTATTTAATATATATTGTTTATTGCTAAGCGGACTGATTATAATATCACCCAGTCCTTTTTCTCTAAAAGTTATTATAGAGCCTTCAATTAATCCAGATAACACTCCAGAAATAACCAATAAAGCTAAAAAGGTGGCACTCATCACAGAAATTATAGCTATTATCATCAATTTGTTTGCTCTTTTTATAGCTCTTATAGCCAAAAAATAACCAACCTTTAAAGAGATTTTGTTTTTATATAAAAATAAACAGAGCATTATTAATTTGTAAATACAAAAAAATAAAATTAAATATCCTAAAAAAGCAAATATTTTAATTATCATATAGATTATTTTTTATTTTCTAAGTTTTTATTTATTGGATAAAGTATGTCATTTTTATCTAAACCTTCCAAAACTTCTATTTTACCATCTTTATCTCTTAAACCAATTTTTATTTCTTTTCAAATTACATTTTTTTCCGAAATATTATTTTCATCTTTCAAAACTGCTACCAATGCCTTATCGGATTCTATCTTTAAATAAGAAGATAGTATATAATTTACATTTTCTTTTTTGTTAGTAGTTATTTTAGCATAACCATTTAAACCAATTTTTATTTTTTCATCTTTTTCCGCAAAATCTATATTTGCATAATAGGTAGAAGTTTTTTCTTTATTATTAGAAGCTGGATCTATATTTTGTATTATTCCTTTAAAACTCTTAGATTCTCCAAATATATCTAAATAAATATCAGCTGTATTATTTTTATTAATTTTTATTAAATCCGATTCGGACAGTTTTACTTTTAAAGATAAATTGTCTTCAGAAATCATTCTTATAACACCTATGTTTGAGGCGGTTATTTCTCCTAAGTTGATTTCTATCTGCGAAATGATGCCATCAAAAGGTGCTTGTATATAGTTTTTTTGATTATTCACTTGTTGTGAAATTAAATTTGCTTTTGCTCTATCCAATTCACCTTGCAAGGCTAATATCTTTTCGGGTCTATCTCCATTTTTTAACTGTTCTAAAGATATTTGAGCATTAGTTAAAGTATTTCTTAAATTCAAAATTTCTGATTTTAAACTATTGATATTATTTATTGTAGTATCTATAGAATTTCTCGATTTAGATATGTTCTCCTTTAAAGTTGTCAAATTTGAAGCAGTTGTTAAACAATTTGCATTTATCAATTTGTCTAAATCAGTTAAAAGATTGGATACAGATATAGTTATATTATATACTTCTTCCGCTATAGTATCTATATTTTTGTTTATAGCAATATTGTCTATTTTATTTACATCTATATTTTGAGAAAAAGTTTCATAAAGTGTAGAGAGTTTTTTTATAGAAATATCTAAATTACCTCTATCTATTTCTGTTTTATTTTGTAAGTTTTGATCACAAGAGTTTATATTTATTTTGTAAAATGAAGTATATGTAAAAATATTTCCTATTTTATTACCTAAAATATCGGTTAAAGTAGTGTAGGTGTTTCTAATAGTATCTGGTATAGATTGATAGGCTAATAATATAGCATTTTCTGCAGATTGAACCATTTGCTCTTTAGATTTTAAATCTAATAGACTAGCCCCATTTTTTGAGTTTAAAAGATTAGCTTCAGCAATTTTAACTCCAGCTTCAGCATTTAGAATATTTACATAATCTATTTCGTCAGAAAGAGATGCTAGGGTTTTTCCTTTTTTAACTTTGTCTCCAATCTTAACATTTATACTTTTTACTTTGCCGGTTTTTTCAAAAGCTAAAAAAGATTCTTGATATGTCTCTACTACACCAGATACATTGACTATTTCTTCTAAATTACCATTGTCTAATTTCCCCAATTCTACTTGGTCACTTTTTTGATTGAAAAAGAAAATAGCAAAGATAATAATTAATATTATTGCTATACTTTTTTTAAAGTGATTATCGTATATTTTTTTAAAAAACTCTTTTAATTTATCCATATAATTATTTTTTTATTTATAAATCCATTATAACACAAATATGTTTTATAATTAAATCGCAGACTAGAGTATATACTTGTAAATACAAATCTTTAACAAATTTTCTATTTTAA
>JASGCW010000098.1 GCA_030053945.1 Limnohabitans sp. | reverse complement strand
ATGTTTAAAACATGGGGATGCAGTTATCGCTACATTGCACGATGATCGACAGGTTATCTTACCTAGCAGATTCAGTGGCCTATTTGGAGATGATCTAATCGACCTAATCAACAACCAAAGCATCTTCATGTCATTTAGCTACGGTGGGCTTATAAGTGAGAAGGGACGAAGCTTTCACAAAGTAACATTTTATGATGAGGAGAATACCTCAGAAGGAGCTAAAATTCGCGAAGAATTGAGAAATAAACGAAAAGAATGCGAAGATAAGAACGATGAAAGCGAAGATGATGTTAAAGAATTGAAAGTTACGCCATCTACATCGTTCAAAGAACCTCAAATACAAAAGGGTAAAAGAACAAGTGTTAAAAAAATGAAAGAAGAGTAAAAAGATTAATAATAATAATCACTTGAATCTGAAAATTTAAATTTATGTACTTTTTTTTAATTAATAAACATTTCTAAAGTTATGAGTGACATTAGTGATTTTGATTTTGATTTTCTATTTGAAACTGAACTTGAGCCGATATCTGATGAAATTTTATCGGTTCTTGAAGATAATAATTTCGAACAATTTGGTGGTTCTATTCAAAGTGAACCATTACTTAACTTTATTAAAGTGAGTGAATCTTCATATAAATCAACAAGATTTCATCGACAAACTAAACGTACTCTTTTCCGTGTTAACCATAATTTGTCACAATTAGCTGATCTTCTTGAAGTAGAAGATCAGATTGATGACGCCTTTTTCAAGATAATTGAAGAGAACACTACAAACGCGAAACTGAATGACATAATTTCAGTTTCAATTGATAATGAGAATCTTATTACTCCAATATTCATATCAAAGAAAAAACAATTCATTAGGAGGGAGGATGTTTTGAATAGAATTGAAAAAATATGTCAAAGTTCACGTTCATTTTTAATTGATGGGATTCTTGATTTCGAAGTTTCCGTAACTGAATGTCTTAGTGGTCGTGGGAGACTGTCAAAACGTAAACTACCTATTTCGTTAAAGGACTACAGATCTAAAAAAAGATGTATTAAATTTGTAACAAATAACGATAACAGTTGCGGCTACAGAGCTATAGCTCTTGGATACATTGACAAAGTAATGAGTAGAAAAAGATTGACAAGAAAGCAGAAAAGAAATATGAAAAGTTTAGAATCTAAAATTGCGAAGAAACTTTGTCAAGATTTACAATTGAATATTAACAATGAGCTAGATATGAATGGTTTAGAGACTTTCTCAGCATTTTTTGAATCACTTGATCCACCTATTGAATTAGTTGTTGTAAACGGAAGAACAAAACTTAAAGAGTTCGGCGGAAATAAGCAAAGTATTCAAATATATATTGAACTTTTCGAAAAACATTACAATTACATTTCATCAATTCAAGCATATTTTGAAAGAAGTTACTTTTGTTCAAAGTGTTTTGTTGGATTTAACGACAAAAGTAATCATAACTGTCCATACGTTTGTTCTCTTTGTTTAGTGAGTGGTACTTGTGAAGGTGATAAAGTGTTATGTGAGAAATGTAATCGAACCTTTAACGGTACTCAGTGTTTCACAAATCATAAAACAAACGAAATTTGCAAAAAAAAATTCAAATGCAAAAAGTGTTTAATTGAGGACACAAATTATTCATCTCATCAATGTTTACTTTATAAATGTAAAAAGTGCGGTGAAATTTACTCTAGTTCTCCTCATTACTGTTTCATGAAACCTAAAATTATTAAAAAACTTTACGAAGAAGACTCAAGAAATAAAATTATTATTGCTTTTGATATTGAGAGTGCAATTTTGAATGATGATGATAATGAATTATTACAAATGCATAAACCTAATTTACTCATTTCAAATACAGTTTGTGATTTTTGTTTTAACATGAATGAATTTAAAAAAGATGAACAATGTAAAATCTGTGGAGATTATTTAAAAATCTTTTCCGGATACTCATGTGTAGAAAAATTTGCTGATTATCTATACAATGAGATGGCGTTAAAAGCATCTAATTCAAAATCTCAACTTTTAGTATTTGCACATAACTTTAAAGGGTATGATGGTCATTTCTTGTTGAAAGATTTATTCGCTCGTGATATTGTTAATATTGAAGCGGTAATGAATGGTTCGAAAATAATTAAACTATGTGTTGGCAATGTAACATTCATTGACAGTTTGAGTTTCTTTCAGCTTCCATTATCATCTCTGCCAAAATCATTTGGATTTGAACATTTTGTTCAAAAAGGATACTGTCCTTTCCTATTAAATAATAAAGAGGAAATCGATTATGTTGGTCCTATTCCTGAAATGAAGTATTTCAATAAAGATTTCATGAAATCAAAAGATTTAGTTGCATTCGAACAATGGTACATTGATCAGATTGGTTGTATTTACAATTTAAAGAAGGAAATGATCAAATACTGTAAGAATGATGTTCTCATTCTTTTACTTTCAATTTTAAAATTCAGAGAACAATTTAAAAACGTTACTACAATTGATCCGCTAACTAGAAATTTCACTCTTGCATCAATAGGCCTAGAAACTTTTAGATCTCTTTTTCTTAAACCTAATCAGTTAGCAATCACACCTTTAGCAGGTTATTCACAGAGAAATAGTTCAATCATAGGAAATATATGGATAGATTGGTGTTCTAAAATACAAAATAGAGATATTACCAAAGAGTACAGGGTTGGAAGATTTTTTGCAGACGGTTTTTACGAACAAACACAATCAGTTTATGAATTTTTCGGATGCAGATATCACGGATGTTTAGAATGTTTCCCAAATAGTAGATCAGAACCAAGTATTAATTTAGATGATAAAATTAAGTCATATGATCAATTGTACGAACAAACCTTAGAAAAACTTAAATGTTATCAAGAGTTAAACTTAGATGTCAACGCTATATGGGAGTGTAATTTTATGAAATTCATTAAGGATAATGAGCATGTTAAACTTTTCTATGATGAAAGATATAAGTACTATCAGAATTATAAAAAATATGGAGGAGCTTCAATAAGAGAGAGTTTCTTTGGTGGACGTACTAATAACTTACGTTTTCACTATGTAGCTGACATTAATGAAAGTATAGAGTATAAAGATGTTATATCAGAATACCCTTATGTTTTAAAAAATAGAAAGTACCCGATAGGTCACCCGAAAGTTATACAAAACAATTTCGACTATACACTTAAATCATACTTTGGATTTGTTAAATGTAAAGTTTTAGCACCATATAATCTATTTCTTCCTGTTCTTCCTTCAAGAGTGAATGGAAAGTTAATGTTTCATTTGTGTAGTAAATGTTCTCGTTTGAAATATCAAAAAAATGTGATCATTTTGATAAGGAGAGAATGCTTGTTGGAACTTGGAGCACTCCTGAACTTTTAAAAGCTATTGAAAAAGGTTATATTATAATTACAATTATAGAAGTACTTCATTATACTGAAACTACGGAGACACTTTTTAAAGAGTATATTGATATGTGGTTAAGAATTAAACAGGAGTCAAGTGGATGGCCTGTTGATGTTTTAAGTGAAGTGGATAAAGAAAATTACATTAAAAATTTTAAAGAAAAAGAGGGTGTTCAATTAGATGTAAATAACATTGAAAAAAATCCGGGAAAAAGATATATAGCTAAAATCATGTTAAATTCTTTTTGGGGAAAACTTTCACAGAGACCAAACCTTCCGAAATTGACAATTTGTAAAACATACGACGAATATTGGAAAATAATTAATGATGATAGTTTAGATTTATTGGGTGAATATTTTGTAAATGATGACACAATAATTTTATCACACAAATCATTAACTGAAGAGGATTTAAATCCTGGGAACACAAATGTAGCTGTTTCAAGTTTTGTTACTTCCTATGCACGATTACATCTGTATAGTTTTATGGATTTAGTTATTGAGAACGGTAACGATCGTTTACTGTATTTCGATACCGATTCAATTCTATATATTAAACGTCAGGGAGATAAAGAAATACCAACCGGTGAGGTTCTAGGTGAAATGACAGATGAAATAGTTGACGGATGGGGAGTTGGTGCCAGTGCTACCAGATTTTGTAGTGCTGGCCCGAAAAACTATGCGTTTCAAGTGTTAAAGGAAGATAACTCAACTGAAACAGTTATGAAAACAAAAGGTATACAAAGTTTTGCTAAAAATTTAAATGTACTAAACATTGAAAAAATGATAGATATTGTTAAAGATTTTTTAGAGGGAAGCCCTGTACAAATGATGATAGAACAATTTCATATAAAAAGTAATAAATACACACATGATGTTACATCAAAAAGGTTTTTTAAAGTTTACCAAGTTGTTAGTGAGAAAAGACGTATTGTTGGAAATTTTACTTATCCATACGGATATAACGATTTTAAAAATGAATAAAGAGTATATTAATTTTGATTATGTTAAATTTGTGTCTCCTTTCACTATGATAATAGCAGGTCCTAGTGGATCTGGAAAAACTATATTAGCGCGTAGAATTATTAAAAATCATAGAACCTTAATAACACCAAAGAAATCAATCAGAAAGGTTTTTTGGGTTTTCGGTGTATGGCAAATAATGTTGAAAAACTTTATAAAGAATGCATCAATCGAGTATCTTGATGAATTACCATCTGAGGAGAAAATATTAAAAGAAAGACCAGATTTGATTATAATTGATGATTTAATGAATGAATCTGGAGATGATAAACGAGTTGGCAATTTATTTACAAAATTTAGTCACCATAAAAATATTGATATTATTTTTATAACTCAAAACCTTTACCACCAGGGTCGTCAAATGAGAACTCTTCATCTGAATAGTCATTATTTAATTTTAATGAAAAATCCACGTGACCTCAGTCAAATTGATATTCTCGGAAGACAGTTGAAGCTACAAAAAGAATTAGAGGAAGCTTATAAAGACGCAACAAAATCAGCTTTTGGTTATTTACTCATAGACTTTAAACAGAATACTCCTCGTCAATATATTTTAAAGACTAGAATTACTCCGGAAGAAAATAAAGGAATCTTCTCCCCTATTATTTATAAATTGAAATGAGTAAGTGTTTAAAAGAATCTATAAAAACGTTAGAGGTAGTTTCTCGAATAAGAAATAAAAAGATTCGAGAATCTGTGCTACATGAATTAAGTGACGACGATAATTTTTTTAATGTTTTACGTGAAATTGTTGAAAACACCCTCAGAAAGAATATACCAATCAAATCTAAAGATAAAAAAGCTCTTAAAAAGCATAAAGGCACCCTTTTAGAGTTTGTCACGCCTAATTTATCAAAAAATAAAAAGAGAAAACTCATCAAACAAAGTGGTGGATTTTTACCGTTATTAGTACCTTTACTCACTTCATTTTTGTCTTCGGTCGAGTGAACATGGTGAGACATTCATCAACTTCTTCGTCAGTTAAAAAAGTTTCTGTGGTTCCTGTGGTCGAGGAACATGAGAATGGGAATCATGATCATATTGGAGAAGAAGAAAGTTATAATGAAATGACTGGTGATGGAATTGGAGTTGATGCAAATCTGGAAACGAGAGTTCCTTCAAGCTCAACATTTAAACAAACGTCAAGTAGAGATCGTGCAAATTTAAAAATGATTAACCTGTTAAGAGTAATGTCTAAATTAGCTAATATAAAAGCTTATGATGAAGAAGGTAGAATAAAAACAAAAGATGGCAAATTTTTACAAAACTCTGATGTAGCGTATTTACTTTTGAATGCAATGTCTCCTGGAAAAATTGTTATTGGTGAAGAGGAGTTCATTTTACTTCTAAAATCAGCTCAAGTTAATCCTGATTTAATTTTAAATGAAAATATCCGTCAAAAACTAATGAATTTACCATTTTCGACAGTATTCTTTAAAGAACTGCCGTCAGAAGAAATTGAAGAAGATATAAGAGTTATAAAAACTAACGAACCGGGAACAGCTGTAAGTGAAGAACTGGTAATAAATAAACCGGCATCAGTTAAAAGAAAAATAGATGCTTCAGATACAGAGGATGTAAATAAAGAGGAGAAGATTATCACTCAACCGGTAAAAAAGGTGAAGAAATCAAACGGAAATGGTGTTCCAGAGAAATGGTTCATTCCACCAGAATGAAGAAGAGAAATTATCTTCAATTTACTATAATCCTTCAAATAGTGCTTCATTCGGATCTATTCAAAATCTTTATAATGCTGTTAAAAATTCCTCATTTTTAAAATATGATGATGTTAAACATTGGTTATCTCAACAAAATCCGTACACACTTCATCGCCAGAGAAAAATTAATTTTCTACGAAATAAAGTTATAGCCGAGCAATTAAATGAACAATTTCAAGCAGATATCGTTGACATGCAATCTTTTGCAAAAAGTAACGATGGTTTCAAGTATATTTTAACAGTTGTCGATGTTTTAAGTAAGTATGCATTCGCCGTACCGATTAAAACTAAAGGCAGTAAATCTGTAAGAGATGCTTTTGAGGTAATTTTCAAGCAGAGAGTTCCTCAAAAACTTCAAACTGATAAGGGAAAAGAATTTTTAAACTCTGAAGTGCAAAAACTTTTCAAAGATCATGGTATTAAATATTTTTCAACAAAAAATGATTCTATTAAATGTTCAAACGTTGAAAGGTTCAACAGAACAATTAAATCTAAAATGTGGAAATATTTTACACACAAGGGAACACGAAAATGGATAGATGTACTGGATGATATTGTTGAATCATATAATAATACAATTCATTCACGAATTAATTTACGTCCTGTTGATGTTAACGATTCAAATGCATATAGAGCGTTTCAAAATGCCTACGGTTTTGCTACAATGAGAGACTATCTAAAGACATCTAAGAAATACAGTAAATTTAATATTGGTGATGATGTTAGAATTGCTTTAAAATTAAATATCTTTGATAAAAAATTTTATCCACTTTGGAGTGATGCAGTTTACAAAGTTAAAGACATAATTAAATCATTTCCCAAACCTTACTATAGATTGCAGCTAGAAAACCAAGAAATTGATAAGCGATTCTACCCAGAGGAATTACAAAAAGTTTTTGTTAAAGAGTATAGAGTTGAAAAAATTATAAAAGAACGTACGAAAAACGGTAAAAAAGAGTACTTTATTAAGTGGCTTGGATATCCTGATTCATTTAATACCTGGGAACCTGAAGAGAATATTCGTCAATTATGAATGGAGGAAAAATAATTAGTAAACCGTCCCTTATACTTTTTATTATTCAACTTGGATTGGTAATAATCACTTCGATTGTCGCTCTAGCTAATTTAACGATTAATTCAAACAATAAAGTTATGTGGACAATGTTGCTATCTAGTTGTATCGGATATATGATGCCTAACCCACGTTTAAAATATATGGAAAACGATAAAAGAGAGATATTTCATGAAAATTAATTTAAAAATGTTAAAGTTCACATTCATTATTTTAATTATTGTGTCATTCATTTTCTTAATATATTTCATTTCTCTTAAATTCAAATCATTATCTAAAATTAAATATTGTGCTTTCTTTAATTATAATAAAACTCACCCTTATTAATAATGGAATCATTTTATTTATTTTTACCAAGTAATGTTAAAGATATCACAGGAAAAAATACTATTGGTAATTATACAACAATTTTGCCTCAAGAGATAAAACTCTATGATGAAGGATGGGAAGTTGGTTTAGCTGAAATACAGATAACTAAAACTTGGTTCAACATAAGAGAATCTCAGGAGATTTCACTTCAATTAGAGGACGATGAACAAATTTATCAAATGAAGCTTCCTCCCGGTTGTTATGCGGATATCTATGATATAATGAATGAAATTCAGATAAGAGTAATGAAAATTTTTGAAAAAATGTACTTCGAAAAAAAACTTTCACCGAAAGATGTAATAACTCCAGTGTTGCAAGCAGGTAAAAATTCACGAGTTGTAATTTTGCCTGGAAAAATTGGTCAAAAAATTGTAAATATAATAATGAGTGATGAATTAACTAGAATGATAGGATTTGTTGATGATTCAGTTGATGAAACAATTGTTGTTGTAAATGATAAAGTAAAATCTATAAAAGGAAAATACACATCAAAAAGAAAGTATGATCTTAATAACAATTTAAATAATTTATTTCTTTATTGTGATGTTGTGAAGTCTTCAGTTGTTGGTGATACACAGGCTCAATTGTTAAGAATAATTACTATTCCTGTAGCAGATTTTTACTCAAATATTATAAGAATTTACGAGAATCCTCAGTATTTTCCTGTGTTAAAATCAGAATTTAATACGATTGAAATAGATTTGAAAGACGATACAGGAGAAACTTTGAAGTTCGAGTCCGGTAGAGTTATTGCTGTTTTACATTTTAGGAAAAAACTAAAATGAGTGATTTTGAAAGTTATTATATCACACAAGCTGGAAGTGGTCTTTCCGGATTTAGAGGAGTAAGATATCAGAGAGGATACGGTTTTTTCGGAAGACTTCTTTCTGGAGCTGTTTACCCGATGTTAAGATTTTTAGGTAAAAATCTCTTAAAAACTGGTGCAAACGTGGCGAACGATTTGTTAGAGTCAGGAGATTTTTCTAAAGATAATTTTAAAAATGTTGCTATGAGAAATGTTAAATCACGTTCAAAAGAGGCATTCGATGAAGCTGTTGATTCAATTAAAAAGAAAATAAGGGGTGAAGGCAGAAGAAAAAGAGTGAAAAGAACATCAAGAAAACTTTTAGGCAGGAGAAAAGTAGTTCGTAATAAAAATAACTCTATAAAGGTGAGAAGTGTTATCAAGAAAAAGAAAGCATCAGCTAAGAAAAAATTGAAACATTCAAAGAGTGAACTACTTTTCTAAATATGCAATCAATTCATTCTCTTTCATCAATTGTACCGTTACCTGAATTTGATTTATGGGGAGTACCGCCTACACAGATAACTGTTGATCGAACGTATGATGTTGATTATAGACCACTTACTCTGACTGATCAAAGTTCTCCAATTTTATTTGGTTTTTCAAATGCTATTGATGAATATGTTAAACTTGATGAAATTTACATTTCATGGAATGTTGTGGTGAAATTAGCTCGATCAAGTGGAATACAATCAATTACGGCTGATGCGTTTAATAAATGTCATTTTATTGGTTATGGAATGCAAGCGATGATAAAACAAGTTCAAGTCGAAATCAACAATAAACCTATTCATAATTTACCGCAGAATTACGCTTTTAGAGCGTTCATAGAAGCATTATTAGGTTACGGGAAAGATGCGAAAAAAACTCATTTGACTGCTGCATTATGGGCTGAAGATTTTAAAACAATATTAACTGCTGAAGATGCTACAAATACAAAATCTAAAAAGATATATATGCGTGGAAAGCTTCACACTGATTTAGGTTATCAAGGAAGATATCTTCTTGGTGATAGTAATGTGAAAATTGAAGTTTTACTAAACCCGGCAAGTTTTTTTCTAAAATTAGACCCTACTTTAACTGCAACTTTTGAAATTAGTGATATTGTTTTACATATTAAAAAAGCAAAAGTGAACAAGGCGATTGTTGAAGCTCATCGACAAGCATTGAAAGTAGCTCCTGTTAGATATCCTATTGCGAGATGTGAAATAAAGTCAGTAGTCTTAGCAAAGGGAATAAATGATGCAATCATTGATAATTTTATTAATGGTCAGATACCTAGGCGAATGTTCATATTTATGTTAGATAATGACAGCTTCAGTGGAAATTTCACTAAAGATTCATTTTACTTTAAGAATTATGATGTAAATTTCATATGTGTTTACATTGATGGAATTCCGTATCCTTCACAACCATATGAACCAGATTTCACTACAGGAAATTTTGTTAGAGAGTATCTTGGATTGTTTGATGCACTCAATCAAAATAACACTGACCCTCTTTGTACTTTGGAGAAGGCAAATTTTAAAGAGCATAAATGTATATTTGGTTTTAACTTATCTCCAGATCTCTCGAATGGAGTTGGTTTTGAAGGACATTCAAGTTTAATAAAGAAAGGAGCTGTACGAGTTCAAATAAAATTTAGAACAGCTCTTCCAAATCCTATCAATGTGATTGCTTACTGTGAGTACGATAACATTATCGAGATTAATAAATTTGGAGAAGTTTCATCAAACATAAATGTATAATCATCAGATAAAGAAAGTTTTTGCAAATTGCAATCATTTCATTGGTGTTTTTCCACGTGATTTATTACCCGCTAAATTCAAAAAACCGTGTGGACTAATTGTAAATACTGATAAATCAAATAATCCTGGAACTCATTGGGTAGCTATTGTAATATTGACAAATGGTAAAGGGGAATATTTTGATTCGTTTGGTTTTCCACCAATGAACGACGAAATTAAAGTTTTTCTGGATGAAAATTGTCCAAAAGGATGGTGTTATAATTCAATGGCTATCCAACACCCTTTAACAAAAAGTTGTGGGTATTATTGTGTGGCCTTTCTCATTAATAGATTTAATAATGTTCCATTTGCTATATTTTTAAATAATTTTTGTAAAAATATTGATCACAATGAAAATATTTTATTTTCAAATTTAAATAATAGATGGAATCATTAATTGATAGTGAAAAAATTTTATTCGAAATTATTTCAAAAGATGGGTGTACTAGTCAATAAATTATTAAGATTTTTTAAAAAATGTATTCGTGTATAACAAAAAGTTTTGTTCAAATTTTTTTATTTCAATAAAACTTTTGCATCCAGTTATAAAGTATTTTCCACTTCTAAAATATGTCACAGATTCTTTTCCATATTTTGTTCTCAAAATCAAACCAGGAAATAGCTCAGGTTCCAGGGATGGTATAAGAAGTTGATTTAATTTCTGTAAATATTCGTAATATTTTTCCAAATTAACATCATCTCCACATTTACCCGCGCAAACAATATTTTGAATTTTCAAGTCTTTAACGACTGCGTCTTTATAACCATAACTTTGTAGCCGCCGACATAAAATATACGCCGCTTCTCGAGTTTCGTGTTCACTTTTAGTTCCAGTTATAATAACAGCACCGCTATTGAATATTGTTGATGTAAATTTTTCCTCTTCGAATCTTAAAATTAATCCACTAAACAATTTTCTATCAAACTTTGCATTTTGATCTTGTTCTTTTAATTTTTTTAAATTTATTTTAACATTCAATTTAAAATTTGCTGATATATTAACTATATTCATTTTAAATGACTAAATCAGTGTTTATTTATCCTGTTCAAAATTCAATTACTAATGGCTGCTCAATACAGATGAAAACTGATGGAATAAATTTGTTTACGAAAATAAGAGAGTTCAGATTCAATAAAGCTATTGATAGAGGTATTCGATTAGGCGAAGGAGAGATAAATTTTTTATTGAATATACGATTTTCAATAATAAAACCCCATAATTTAAGAAAGGGAAATACTGATGATGGTGAAATTATTGCAATGAAATATTATGACACTGGAAATGATTATATTAAACTGAAAAAGATTACAGATTCATCAACTGCTGTTGTTACTCTAAAACTCAAGGATTATAATGAGATTGTTGAGCCGTTTCTTCAAAGTCTTAAAACACTTTATGAGGTGATCAAAAATACTGAATTCTTTGAAATCGATATAATTGAAGCTGTATGTGTTATGGCATTTGAAAAAGAATTCAACAAATTATTGCTAGCTGAAGAAGAAAAACCGAATGCGTTATTCAATATTTGGACAATGAAAACAAAACCCTCATTACTTTTCAAGAACAATGTATCGCTTAGAGATAAAATTACAAAAGTTTTACTTGGAGTTGATGTCTGTGGTTCAAAAAATGCTGAAAACCACCTTATAGCTGAATATTTAGAGTATTGTGGAACATTACTTAATTATAAATTCTTTATACCTGATATAGATGTACTAGAAAATATTTTAAACAAGTTATATTTATTTGATTATATAGAAAAGGTGAAAAATACAGAGATTTATAAATGTTTAAAAATATTTTACAAATAAAGAAATTATTTTTCACTTGATCCAAACCCGTCAGTATCTCTTTCAGTTTTCGAAAGTTCTTCACCTTCAAGAAATTCGGGGGTTTCATATTTTTGAAATAACATTTGTGCAATTCGATCTCCAGTTTTGATAACGTATGCATGGTTACCAAAATTGAAAAGAATAACACCGATATCACCTCTGTAGTCTGAATCGATAATACCGCCACCTACATCGATAAACTTTTTTAAAGTCAATCCGGATCGTGGACAAATTCTTCCAAACCATCCAAAAGGTATCTCCATTTTTACACCAGTTGAAACCAGAAGTTTGTCTCCACTTTGAATAACATAATCTTTTGCACTGAACAAATCATATCCAGCAGCACCAAATGTAGATCTTTCTGGTTTTTTAGCAGAAGCTTCGGTAAGAATAAGTTTTACAATCATCTCGATGAAGACGATCAATTTTTAAAAATAAAACTCTCTATTTATACTCTCCATCAAGGTGATAGGAGTGACAAACTGTTTCGTAACGTTGAGAGTTTGGCAGTCCTATTTCCTTTATGCAAAAGTAAGTTCGAATCCCACCTACCTCAATTATTACTTTTTAACAAAATAAAAATGTAAACACCTAATCCTTGACATTATTTTAAATAATTATTTTTTAATTATCTAGAAATATAAGTATAATTTTCAATGATTAATCGTTTTTAAAATGAAACATGTGAGTAGATAATTACAAAATATTTTAAAACAATTAATCATGTTTTTTGTAATATATTGCAAAATATTTAATTACAGACAAAGGAATTTTAATTAATTTTAAATTTTTTATTAATTCCAGTTTAAAAGAATACCTAGGGATATTTTTAAAATAGAAATAGTGCATTATAATTATATTAAATGAAAATAAACTAAGTGAGTTTTAATTGATGTTAACTTTAATAGGGATCTTACATTAATTATGAAATTATATTTATTATTTAATTTGGTTGCTAAGCTCATTTTTAATCAGATATGTGACATTGAGACAGGGTACTAGAAACATTTAAAACCAGACATGTGATATTGAGACAGGGTACTAGGAACATTCAAACCAGACATGTGACATTGAGACAGGGTACTAGGAACACTAAAAACCAGACATGTGACATTGAGACAGGGTACTAGGAACACTAAAAACCAGACACTTGACATTCGAACAGGGCACTTGGGACCGAACCGGTTTGGTTCTAAGTGCCCTGTTACTACTAGTTATAATACGATAAGTTAAAATCAATTCTATTTAATGGTTTTTTCAAATTTATTTTATTAAGCAAAAAAATACTATTTATTTCAAATTATCATATTGATTTGTAATTTAAAGAAATAAACATAAAATAAAATATTCATTTTATTATAAATATATTAAATTTTTTGTTGTTAAAAATAAGAATATTTTCAACAA
>JASGCW010000097.1 GCA_030053945.1 Limnohabitans sp. | reverse complement strand
AACAACTCAGAATCTGACAAAAGCGCAAGAAGTTGCGGATGTATGGGAGTTAGGGTGCATTTTAAAAAGAAGACAAGAACCTACCATTTTAACCAGAAAATTTATTAAATTTGCAACATGGAAATTGACAGAATATACAACGAGAATTGTTTGATTACAATGAAAAATATGCCTGATAACTATGTTGACTTTGTAATCACATCACCTCCATATGACGATATAAGGAATTATAATGGCTATCAATTTGAATTTGATAAAATTGCAAAAGAATTATTTCGTATTATAAAACAAAGTGGAGTAATTATTTGGGTTATCGCTGACGCAACCATTGACGGAAGTGAAACAGGTACTTCGTTTAAGCAGGCATTGTTTTTTAAAGAAATTGGTTTTAGATTACATGATACCATGATATATTATAAAAATAATCCAATGCCTCAAACTGGAAATAGGTATCATCAACATTTTGAATACATGTTTGCTTTTTCAAAAGGTAGTCCCAAAACATTTAATCCAATAACAGAACCTACAAAATATCAAGGACTTGCTAATATGAAAAATAGAGGGCAAAATGGTACACTTGAATATGAAAAAGTAGAAAGAACAACTGAAAAGAAAGTTGGTAATGTTTTTTTTTATTCAATTGGAGGTGGCATTTCTACAAAAGATAAAATTGCATATAACCATCCTGCTATTTTCCCCGAAAAACTTGTTGCTGACCAAATTAATACTTGGACTAACGAGAATGATTTAGTTTATGACCCTTTTATGGGAAGCGGTACTACTGCTAAAATTGCACATTTATTAAAACGGAAGTGGCTAGGATCTGAAATTTCTAAAGAATATGTTGCAATTGCAGAAGAAAGATTAAAAGAACATACAATTAATAATTTATTTACAGCAATATAATATGAATTTAGTTGAAAGAGGCTCTCAAACAGCAAAAGACGGTTTTAGAAATGAAGACGATATAGTTAAAAAGTTTAATGTTTGGAAAAAAGATAAAGATGCTCAAGCATGGTTAATCTTAATGAAATACAAACTTTCTGAAATTGAGTATGTTGAAGCTGTAAAAATATCTGGTTACAAAACAGACGTGCAAGTACAAGTAACCATAAAACTAAAGAAAGCAATTGATGTTGAAAATTTACAGGTTAAATTGGTAAGTAATCCTAAGGGATTTAATCAAATTGATAAGCGGTGGGTTGATAAATACACAGAAATGTGGAATATGCCACCACAAGTCGTTTCAATTTTAAAGAGATATACAGGCGAAGAAAAACCAACAATAAAAATACCTAAAGACAAAAGGAGAATGTTTGCTGATGAATTTTCTGAAGTTGAACAGAACATTATATTAAAATGGTTAAAGAAAAATCAAGCTTTAATTGTATCAGACATATTGAAAGGACAAGGAAAATTTGCGGCAGAATGGATGTTGGTTGCTCAAAAAGTTGAAAAAATAGCACGTTGGATTTTTAAACCAATGAATTATTGTATGAATTATTTTGGTAATGGAGAAATTGAAAAAACTACAAGAAGAAATTTTAAGATTGGTAGAATTACAATGCAAAGAAAAGGTGGTGATGGCGGTAGAGATACTTCAAAAATGTTGCAATTTAAAATTAATCCAGCAGAATTGTTTGACAATGAATAAAGTACTACCGCAAACAAGGTATTGCCAAAGATGGGGTTGAACGGCTTCGATTGGTCATTTGTGCAAGGTTCTACATTCGTATTTCGATTGAAGTGCAAAGATCACCGCCTTCGCCAAGCTGCAGGACGTTACGGTCATTGTGAAAAACGATTACGAATAGAAATAAACTAAATTATTAAAATGGATAAATTACTAAATTATTTGAATGAACTTGAAACAAAAATTTCAAAACAAGAAAAATATAATAACGATATTTCGAAATCAAATGTAGGTTGGCACATTGAACATATTTTGTTAACAATTAATATAATTATTGAAGAAGTTAAAAAATCTAACCCTAAGAATTATAAATGGCGTTTTAAACTACCAAGAATTTTAGTGTTTACAATGAGAAAAATTCCACGTGGACGAGCAAAATCGCCTGAAATTGTTATGCCAAAAAAATATGATGAGCTAACTTTGACCGAACATTTAAGTATTACTAAAATTAAAATTAAAGAATTAGAACACATAAGTTTAGACAAGTATTTTAATCACCCATTTTTTGGTAATTTGAAATTACCAAAGACAATAAAATTTCTTGAAATCCATACAAAACACCATTTAGAAATCATAAACGACATAATAACAAAATAAAAACTACAAATTGAACCTAAATAAATAAAGTAAAACATCAAACCACTAACAGCCGTTTTACAAAAGCTGTGGTTGGGTGCTACAATAATAGTTTAGTGCTAATGCCTGAAATTGGTTGACCGTTTTTAAAAGTTTATTTTTATTAAATTTTTGGAGTAATGGACAAAATTGATGATAAAACACTAAAATTCAAAAAAAAATGAAAAATATTTGGTAAATTCAAAAAAAAATCTATCTTTGTAATGAAATTTGGAGACTATTTAAAGGGTTCCGGTAGTTTTTGAATTTCAAAAATAAATTTTTAGAACCCAGTAAAATAAAATTAATAAATATGATGACATTTTTAATTAACAACTCAGAATATGGCAAATGCGCAAGAAGTTGGGGATGTATTTACTAGTTAGGTGCAAACATAGAGAACGACAGTACTCATAAAGAGAAAACAAAATAAGAGATATGAAATTTGAAAAAATACATTCTGATACAGATTGCAATTGCATAACAAAAGCGGAGATTGACACTTCAAGTGAATTCGTAAGAAAACTCAGAAATTTAACTGTAGAGGATAAAGACTTTCTTACACATTGGGAAAGAGAAATCAGACCTGAAACCGAAGACTGCGAAACGGTTTGTTCATTTAAAGGTGTTTCTATCAACCAAATAACTCCTGAATTTGAAAGTCAAATTTTGGAAAAATATAAAACAACCTTTAACATAAATCCAAAAAAAGGAGCACATTATCTGAAATTTAGACTTAATGAAGACACAGGCAAAGTGAAATATACACCAGAGAAGGACGACAAAAGTCATTATAATTTATATAAAGCTGATGATTTTAGTTTAGAGAAAATTGTTATCATTGAAACAGTTAAATTTGCATAGAATGAACGAATTCAACTTACATACAAGACAAATTCTTAAAAACGACCAAGTTGAAATCGTTAGTAATTATTCTGTTCTTCATTTTGATGATTTTCCAATACTTTATATTGGAACAAACAAGTATGGTAATAAGATAATTGGCTCGCATCTCGAAGAGGATGACGAAACAAAAACAATTCTAACTTTACATACTATTTTGACAAATAAGGAATTCCATCAATTTATGAATGGAAAAATTTCTTACTTGGAAATTTTAAAACAATCTAGCTCTTTAAGCCTTGTTCAAAAAGACTTTAAATTTAAAATTAAAAAAGCGTTTGATATTGATTTTGACTCTTTGCCTATTGAATACTTGCCAACAGCAGAATCTTACTGTCCTTCTACAGTTAAAGCACACTCATTGACTTTTTCAATTAGCTTAAAAGGAAAACTAGCAGACTTGAACAAGGCAATAGCAGATGAGGTATCAAAAATTCAAAATGGTTTCACAGAGTTTTTGGAAGACAGAATAAAATCTTTAAAAGATTTTAATTTAGTACCAAAAGCTTTATTACAACCTTATGCAGAAGGAAGTTTTAAAATAAACTTTGAATTGGACATCAGTCAAAAAGGTAAGAAAGGAGAAAATCTTTTTCTCCCTCAAGCACCAATAGACAAATATATCGCAAATTACATAAGTTATATTTCTGAAAACTTTGCAGAAGACAAAGACATATTTACTAGTGAAAATCAAGACTTCTCTATTAAATTAAAGGAGTTAGAAAATACCCTGAACGAAGTGTATGAAAAAGCCTTTATCAAAAAGCCTGAAAATCTAAGTGTCTTTATAAAAGATGACATAATAAAATCAGCTAGCAAATTCGAGAAAATAACAGAACAAGTTGGAGAACATTTTGAAAGTGTTTCCATTTTAAATGTTTCTCAAACAGAAGAAACACCTCTTGCATTTATTGATATTGATTATTGTAAGGAATTCCAGTCAAGCGTTGAAGATATTGAAGTATCCAAAAAGGGAATGACAATAGATAATGAATTTAATGAATATAAAATTTACATCTATCATTTAAACACAGGCACTAGGACAGGTAACGCATTTATCAGAAATTTAGACAATGACGAAGAAATGTCAAAGCCGAAGATTAAAATAAATGGAAATGAAGAACTTGAACAGACCAAATATACTGAAAGTCTTTACTTAAATAAATGGATTAGTGTTAAAGCAAAAGCGAAAAAGGTTGGTGAAAAATACAAACATTTAGACATTGAGTACGACCATTAATGATGACAGAAACTAAAAGGGCAGCACCTAACAGCCGTTTTACAAAAGCTGTGGTTGGGTGCTACAATAATAGTTTAGTGTCAATGCCTGAAATTGGTTGAACGTTTTTAAGAGTTTATTTTTATTAAATTTTAGGAGATTGGACAAAATTGATGATAAAACACTAAAATTCAAAAAAAAATGAAAAATATTTGGTAAATTAAAAAAAATATCTATCTTTGTAATGAAATTTGGAAATTATTTAAAGGGTTTTGGTAGTTTTTGAATTTCAAAAATAACAAAAATCAATTTTTAGAACCCACCTTTAACGAAACCCTACAATTGACAAGAAATATGAAGAAATTATTTTTTATCACATTTACACTTTTAACTCTAAATTGTTATTCTCAAGACAACATTAAAATTGAAATGACTGAGAGTTATGAATTGTCTAACATTATTTTAGCATTAACTCAATATGGAAAAACTGACAAATGGGATGTACAAAAAGTGCCACCATATTATGATGAAGTTTTAAAATATTTTGAACCAGTAAAAAATCACCCACTTCTAGACAGCGTTAATTATTCACGACCTAAATGGGAGAAGTTTCTTGGTTTCAGAACAGATATGTATGCTTTTTCATTCGACCAAAATGGGAAATTAAAAAGAGATTATCCATTTAATTCTTTCGGGCCTATTGAAGTAGATAAAAATATTGATTTGATTAATGACTTTGTTTTGAAATCAAATTATAGACAATTTTATAAAGACCATAAAGACTTTTATGACAAAATCGTTTCCAATTACAAGGAGTATTATTTTGTAACCAAGACAAAACAGTTTCTTGATAAAGTTGCAGAAAAACCAATAAGTCAAAGTAAAAAAAGGTATGTAGTTGCTGTTTCGCCATTAGTTGGCGGACAAAATTGCCATAGAGATACAGACAGCTCTACTACGGTTGATTTTCCAAATATTAGCAAGGACTTAATTTTAGGCAATTTGGAAACCAACTATAATACGAGAATAGTAGAAAATCATTCCCTTTTTACTGAAATGGACCACGGTTATATTAATCCAGTTTCCGACAAATATGAAAAACTAATTACTTCAAACTTTAATCTTACTAGTTGGGACAAAGAATCAGGTTATACAGGAATTAATAGTTTTAATGAATATATGACTTGGGCCGTTTACGATTTATTTATAAAAGAGAACTTTCCAAAAGTTGCAGACTCAATTGCTTTGCAATGGCAATATCAAAATGCTTTACGTGGATTTATTGCACAAAACTTATTTTCAAAAAAAGTATCAGAACTTTACTTCAAACAAAAAGGAAATACAAGAATTGAAAATATTTATAAACCATTATTAAAATGGTGTAAGAAAATAGAAAACAAAATAATTCAACCAACATTATTAAATATCGACACAAAGAATTTTGTAAAGGCAGATATTTCAAATTTAGTAATTGAGTTTTCCGAAGAAATGAATACAAAAAATCCATTTCAAATTCAAATCGTTGAAGTTAAAAGTGGTAATCAAACAGGAAAAGAAAAATTAATTGAAGTTAAAAATGCTGTTTGGACAAATAATGGAAAAAAAATGACTTTAAAATTTGACACAGATTTTGAGGAATTCGCAATAATTTTCAATTGTTGGGGAATGGACAAACCTCTATTATCAGGAAACGGAATATTACTAAAACCTCAAAGTTATATATTAGCGAAAAAATAAAAACCTCTGCTAACACGAGTTGGGCAAAAGTGGCGGTTCAGTGCTCCGCAGACACATTTGTGGTTAATCAAACATTAGTTTTTCAAATAAAATTTTGCGGTAAAAATCCTTCACATCGCAAATCTGCAAAACGTTAGCGGTAATTGTAAAGAATGACAGTGCTAACATAAACAGACGACAAAAACAATATAAATCAACACATATACAATGGACATAATTTCAATTTTAATAGGACTGTTAGTAGGGTTCGTGATTTCCTACATAATTTTCAATTTGCTCAACAAGTCAAAGAATGTTCCAAAGGCAGACTTTGAATTATTGACTACAAAGTTCAATGAAACAAATACTCAAATGAAAGTTTCAGAAGATAGACTTTCATCACAACAACAAGAAATTTCAAAGCTGAATTCAAAATTTGATGCCAGAGAAAATGAGATAACTGGACTACTATCAAAAACATCTTCCCTTGAAACCACCGTTAAAAATAATGAGGAAAAAATTTCTGAATTGACAAAGTCATTATCTGAACAAACCAATTCAAATTCGACACTTCAAAATGAAGTGAATTCATTAAAACAAAGTGTTGCAGAAGAAAAAGCAAACAACTCTTCATTGGCAGACAATTTAAAATCCCAAAAAGAAACTAACTCAAAACAGTCAGAAGAAATAGTTCAAGCTAACGAAAAAATAATCAAATTAACTGCTGAAAATAGCTCTTTAACAGCAATAAATTCCTCTCTTACTGAAAATTACAATAGTTTAAAGGAAACCAGTAAAAAACAGGAAGAACAGATAACTAAATTAACCGAACTCAACAATAAACTCAATTCTGAGAATAGCACTCTGATTGCAAACAATTCAGCCTTGACTGAAAAACTCTCAACTCAGAAAGAAGAAATAATTGACATTCAAAAAACTTCACATTTGCAATTTGAAAAAATAGCTAATCAAATATTGGAGGAGAAATCTGGAAAGTTTACTGAAGCTAACAAAACAAACATTGAGGCTCTACTAAAACCTCTTGGAGAAAACTTAGACAATTTCAAAAAGAAAGTTGAAGAAACTTACGACAAAGAATCCAAACAAAGATTTTCGCTTGAAGAGAAAGTTAAGGAATTAGTAGAGCAGACAAATAAAGTAAGTAGCGAAGCCAACAACCTTGCAACAGCATTAAAAGGACAAGCTAAAAAACAAGGAAATTGGGGCGAAATGATACTTGAAAGTATTCTCCAAAAATCAGGATTAGTAAAGGACAGAGAATATTTTTTACAGGCAACAATCAAAGACGAAGAAGGAAAAAATTTACGACCAGACGTTTTAGTTAAACTACCTGACAATCGAATTATAATAATTGACTCAAAAGTTTCTTTGGTAGCTTATGACCGCTTTTCTTCAGCAGACACAACTGACGAACAAGCCCTTCATTTAGCAGAACATCTAAAGTCAATTTATGGACACATTGATGACTTAAACGAAAAAAAATACGATAATCTTGAAGCGTCATTAGACTTCACAATGATGTTTGTGCCAATTGAACCGGCTTACCTAATTTCAATTCAATCAGACCAAGATCTTTGGGCTTACGCCTATTCAAAAAGAATTTTACTTATCAGTCCTACTAATTTAATTGCTTGCTTGAAATTGATGGCAGACTTATGGAAAAGAGAAATGCAAAGCAAAAATGCAATGGACATTGTAAAACGTGGAGAGTTACTTTATGAAAAATTCGTAACATTTGTATCGACACTTGAAGACGTTGGAAAGCATATTAACAAAACACAGCAGTCGTATACAGCGGCTATTGGGCAATTAAACACAGGTAGCGGACACTTGGTTGGACAAGCATTGAAATTAAAAAACCTTGGACTAAAATCGAGTAAAGAAATTCCTGCTGCATTGTTACCGACAGACTTTGAAGCGGAAGTAATAATTGAACCTAAACAAATTGAAGAATAAACAACGAACCGCTAACAGCACATTTGCAATAGGCGGGGTTTCGTCTCCGTTTGACAGTTTTGTGGTAGCCGAAAGTTCTGTTCTTCGAACAAACTTCTGTGCTAAAAATCCGCCCATCACCAAGCCCCCAAACCTTTAGCTACAACCATTAGCGCCCACCGACAAAATAGAAACAGTTTAAAAATTCAATAAAAATTTCAGACCAATAACAATGTATAAAATTATAAATTCAATTTTTTCTTTTCTGTTAGTGTTCATATTTTTTACTACTAGTAACGGACAGACTTCAACAAGCAAAACCACAAACAATATAAATTCAACCGATACAACTGAACAATATCCCAAAATTATTAGGACTATGGGAACAAAGAGTGAGGTTGTACATTGCGAATTGATTGACAAAGACGGTAACCTATGGTTTTGTATTAATGGAGAAGGCGCTTATCGTTATGACGGTAAAACATTTACCAACCTTACTACCAAAGACGGTTTAAACAGCAATCATGTAGGTTCAATAATTCAAGACAAATCAGGAAATATTTTATTTGGGACAAGCAACGGCATTTGTAAGTATAACGGCAAAGCATTCACAAAATATCCTGTGCCCGACACATTGAGCATTACCTGTATGTTAGAAGACAAAGATGGAAACCTATGGTTTGGTACGAAGAAGAATGGTATTTATCGTTACAACGGTACAACTCTTGACAATTTTCTGAATAATAAACAATTTAACTTTGGAAATACAAACCAACTTATCGTAGATATTCTACAAGATAAAAACGGAAATTTATGGTTTAGCTCGTGGAATGGTGGTGGCGTATGGAGATTTGATGGGAAAGATTTTAAAAACTTTCTTCCATCTGAAGATTACTATAAAACAAACCAAGACAAAAGGAACTTCAACAATCCACAGAGTACTTTCGAAAATAATACAAGAACCGTCTTTTCGCCATCACAAAACCACATCACAGACGATATGATTTTTTCAATGACGGAAGACAATTTAGGGAATATTTGGTTTGCTACAAGAGACCACGGCATTTGCTATTACAATGGTAAAACGTTCACAACAATCGGAAGAAATGTTGGTTTTGACAGTCGAGGGGCATCAGCAATCCTGCAAGATGACAAGAATAATTTTTGGATTACGACCTTTGACAGCGGCGTGTGGTATTATGATGGCAAAACATTTAAAAACTTTAAAGAAAATAATGGACTTGTAAATAATGCAGTTATGAATGTGCTGAAAGACAATAGCGGCAATTTATGGTTTGGAACAAAGTTTTTTGGTTTAAGTCGGTTTGACGGTAAAACCTTTAAGACATTTTCTCAATATGACAATTAAATACAAAACAATATACGACAATATGGAAGATATGCCAGCTGCTTACAGCACCTACCCAAATGGCGGGGTTTATTTCTTCACAGACATATTTGTGGTGAATCAAACATTAGTTTTTAAAATAAAATTTTGCGGTAAAAATCCCCCACTTCGCCAAGCGCCAAACCGTTAGTGGCAATTTTGCCGAACCGACCGTAAACAAAGACAAATAAAAAAACAATGAATAAATACATAGTCATTTTATCGCTATTTTTAACTTCGACAATTTTTGCACAAACAAAAAAAAATATAATTGAAGAAACTTTTGACAAGATTAAAAGCAATACAAAAATTGACAAAAATGATTCTACTTGCTTTAATCTTACACAGAAAATGTATGATGAGGTTTTGCAAAATGAAATTTCTGAATTTCAAAAAAGTACAATTGAAGAAATTAATGAATTTCAAAAAAGTAGAAAATCAAAAAATACATATCTTTTTACGGCATTAATGTTTTATCAAGAAATTATAACAAAATCGGCTGAACAAAAAGTAGTAAAACCTGAATTGCAAAGAGATATTATTAATTATTTAGAAAAAGAATTTCTATATGTTTATAATAGAATACCGACAATTATTTATGTCTATAAAGTTGAGACTTTAAATTTATTAGAAGATAAAACTGAATTGAAAAAGTATATTGACGAAGGACTTAAAAATTATCCAAATTCGATACCATTGAAATATTATAGCTATAAGTTTTTGAATGTACAAACTTATAAAGAAGATTTAATGAAACTAAATAAAAAACATTGGTTAATAAATATAGAAGAATAAAAACTGCCACTAACAGCAGTTTGGCAAAATGGCGGATTCTGTGCTAAATTGAACATTTGGTATTCTAGTAAACATTGTACTAAATTGAGCATTTGTACTTTTAATTCCCACGCCTGACGCCAAGCCCCAAACCGTTAAACGAAAATTAAACCCAACCTTACTTAACAAACATACAAATGAAATACTTATTAATACTAATTATGCTAATTCCTTTAAAGACAATTGCCTGTTCTGCATTTATTAGTAACGGACAAACAAAATATTTGCTAAATTAAAAAATATATTATACCTTTGTAATGAAATTTGGAAAAGATTTAAAGGATTCAGGTAGTTTTTAAATTTCAAAAATAACAAAAATCAATTTTTAGAACCAATCTAAATATGATGACATTTTTAATTAACAACTCAGAAAATGGCAAAAAGCGCAAGCAGTTGCGGATGTATGCTAGTTAGTAACAAGCTTACCAAACCTAACACACATTGACAAAAAAATAATAACAATGACAGAATTTTGGGAGACCTGTTTTAAAGAAAAACAAGAAATGTGGGGATGGGAACCAGCAGACTCAGTTCGCAAAGCCATGGAATTGTTTAAAAACAAAAATATTAAAGGCATTTTAATACCTGGATTTGGTTATGGCAGAAATGCCAAATATTTTATAGACAATGGACTTAAAGTAACAGGTATTGAAATCTCTGAAACTGCAATAGATTTAGCAAAGAAACACTTTGACAAAAGCGTTAAAATTTATAAAGGTTCAGTTTATCAAATGCCTTTTGACAAAGAATTATATGACGGAATTTTCTGTTATTCTTTAATTCATTTGCTAAACGAACAGGATAGAATAAAACTAATCGAAGACTGTTATAAACAACTTAAACCAAATGGATATATGGTTTTTGTAACTATCTCAAAAAGTGATTTTAGATTTGGACAAGGGACTGAAATTTCCAAAGACACTTTTGAACCTTGGAAAGGACTAAATTTATTTTTTTACGATTTAGATTCCATTAAAGAGGATTTTGAAAATTTCGGCTTAATTGAAAATGAAGAAATTAATGAACCAGAAATAAACATTGAAGGAAAGCCCAAACAAAAATTTTGGTATATAATTTGCCAAAAACAAAAATAGACAAAACGCCAACCGCAAGCCACGGTTTAGCAAAATGGCGGTTCAGTGCTAAAATGAACATTAGTGTTAAAATGAAAGTAAGTGCTTCAAAATCCTCATCTTCGCCAAGCTGCAAACAGTTGTGGTGCATTTAAGAAAAACTGTAACATCCATTAAAAAGTTTTGTCTTTAGAATAAAAATCAATCAACATTATGCAAACTAAAATTACTCTTTTCACGCTACTTCCATTTTTAATTTTATTAGTTGGTTGTAAATCCAGTAAGGTTAGGAACGATTCAATCGAAGGAACTTGGGAATCTATAGGTTATGGGGAAATCCTGAAAATAAATGCTAATTCTTATGAATATTTTGACATAACTGATTTTTCTTGCTTACCAACAAAAGAAGGCAATATTTCAGAAATAACAAAAACAATGCAAGTTTCAAATGATACACTTATTGTAAAACGTGGATTTAACATATATCGCTACGTAAGGATAAAAAAGCTTCCGGAACTATGCCAACAAAACATAAACGCCAAAAATGACATCTCATATAATTTCGAAGTTTTTGCAAATACCTACAAAAATCACTACGCATATTTTGACCTCAATAAAATTGATTGGGACAATCTTTACATAAACTCAAAAAACAAAATCAATTCAAAAAGCACGGATGTTGATTTATATTTAGTTATGGAAGATATGATTGAAAAATTAAAAGACAATCACGGTTCGATAAAACCAACAAATGACGTTTATGAATCAGCAGAAAAGCGAATTCAACCAAAGTTGGTAGAACAAGAAAGCGAGGAATTAAAAGAATATGGGGATTTTGAGATTGCTGATATCGTTGCAGATTATTATCTTAAAGAGGATTTAACCAAAGATACCTGGCTTATAAAATGGGGAAAGATGGAGAAGAATGTTGGCTACATCCAAATTAAAACAATGTTTTTATATGCAGATTTGAATTTAAACGACAGCCTTGTCAAAGTAAATGGATTTGTTCCAACCTATTTGGATGCTTTTAATAATTTAAATCAAGAACAGCAAATATCAAAAGAAGTTACAGGAATAAGTAAATTAATGGATATTATAATTCAAGACCTTAAAGAAACAAAGCATATTATTATTGATGTTCGTTTTAATGGTGGAGGACAAGATGTAGTAGCATTAGAAATTTTGAGACAATTTAACTCTGATAGAAAGCAAATTGCTCTTAAAAAAGCAAGATATAATCACGGCTACACTATAAAAACACCAATTTATTTAGAGGCTGCAAAAAATCCATATATAAAACCAGTTTATTTATTGACTTCCCAACAATCAGCAAGCGCCACAGATATGATGGCTTTAAGCTCAATGGAATTAACTCAATTTAAACGTATAGGCTCACATACTAATGGAGCAATTTCGGATGCTTTACTAAAGACATTGCCAAACGGTTGGCATTTTTCACTTTCAAATGAAGTTTATACATATAAAAATGATAAATGTTATGAAAATATTGGAGTCCCAGTTAATTATGAATTGAATTACCCCAATGATAGACAAACATTTTTTAGAAGTGTTGCTAATAATTTAGAAAAAGATAAAGAGAAAGTTTTAAGTGCAATTAATGAACTTCAAAGCAAATAAAAACGCACCACAACATTGTATTTATGAAAAAAGAGCAAAAGCACTAAGTTGAACATTGGTAATTCTAATGAACTTTTGTACTAAAATCCCACGCCTGACGCCAAGCCCCAAACCGTTAAACGAAAATTAAACCCAACCTTACTTAACAAACATACAAATGAAATACTTATTAATACTAATTATGCTAATTCCTTTAAAGACAATTGCCTGTTCTGCATTTTTTTAATAACAGACAAAGAAAATATTTGGTAAATTCAAAAAAAAATCTATCTTTGTAATGAAATTTGGAAACTATTTAAAGGGTTCAGGTAGTTTTTGAATTTCAAAAATAACAAAAATCAATTTTTTGAACCCACCTAAATAAATATGATGACATTTTTAATTAACAACTCAGAATATGGCAAAAGCGCAAGAAGTTGCGTATATATTAGTAGTTAGCGGTAATTTTACGAAACGTTACAACAGAAAAATGAAATACATAGCATTA
>JASGCW010000251.1 GCA_030053945.1 Limnohabitans sp. | reverse complement strand
AAGAGGCTTATAAAGATGCCACATCAGGCCCATATGGATATCTTTTAATTGATTATCGACAAGACACCCCTGAAAATTTGATCTTTAGATCAAAAATAATTCCTGACGAAAATATAAAAGGACAATATTCCCCAATAGTTTATGTTTCAAAATGAGTACTACTTTGTTAAAGTATATGAATGCTTTAAAATTTATATCATCAATCAAAAACGAAAAGGTTAGAAAAGCTGTTTTGAAAGAATTCAGTAAAAAAGATGATTTTTATGCTGCTTTACAAGAAATAGCAGAAAACACAGTTAAAAAAGTTATTCCTATTAAACCTCGTGACAAGAAAAAACTTCATCCATTTAAATCTGATATAACATGCTTTCTGAAAAACTATAAAAGTAAAGCAACAAAAAGAAAAAAAGTTATTCAAAGCGGTGGCTGGTTAAACATTTTAATTCCTACATTATTTTCTTTGTTACCACAATTAATGAAATGAACCACGTCAGAAAAATGAAGTTAACGCCTTTTGAAAGCAAACAAAATGATGAAAATTTTGAGAATATTAAGACAGATGAAGATTTTGATCAAAAAGGAGGAAACATTGAAGTTAAAAACTTTAAAGATAGATATAGACAGCGCATGCTTAATATTTTAAAAATTTTAAGTAAGTTGGCTATAATACAAGGATATAATGAAGAAGGTAATATTAAAAACAAAGATGGAGCATTTATGGAAAATTCAGATATCACCCAGCTTATTTCTCATGTTATGAACAACAGTAAAATTCTTAAAGGAGAGCAAGAGTTCATTCATTTACTTCTTGAAGCAAAAGTTCCACCATCACTCATTGTTAATGAAAACGTTAGAAATAAAATGCTTTCAGGTGATTTTAAACTTACAAGTGATGTTAGTGCTTCCATCAAATATAAAGAACCAGAAGTATCAAAACCAGTTGATATTATTGATGATTATCAAATTTTGAAAAAAGGAGAAAAAAGACAAGTAGAAGATGAAATATTCGTATCTAATAAAAAACCTAAAACATTTGAACCTAACATCGATCATCCTTATGCGAAAAAAAGATCTTTTGATGAAATAAGTCATAAAGAAGAATACAACACTAATAAAAGAACTAAACAAGATGGTTTTGGTATTTTAGGATGGATTATCCCGAAATTGAAGAAAAATTAAAGTATCTTTATTATAACCCTAATCATCCTGCATCATTTTCATCACTTAATAAATTGTACTTCTATGCTAAACCTTTTAATATTTCTTTGAATGATGTGAAGCTTTGGCTTCAAAAGCAAAATACATATACATTACATAAACAAATAAATAGAAATTTTCAAAGAAACAAATTTATTGTAAAAAATATTAACGAACAATTCCAAGCAGATATTGTAGACATGCAAAAATTTTCAAATAAAAATAGTGGATTCAAATATATTTTGACTGTAATTGATTTATTTTCAAAATTCGCATTTGCAATACCTTTAAAAACAAAATCAGCGAATGAAGTACTGGAGGCATTGAAAAAAGTGTTCAAGATAAGACAGCCATTTAAATTGCAAACCGATAAAGGTAAAGAATTCATTAACGCACCAGTTCAAAAATTTTTGAAAGAATTAAAAGTTGAATTTTTCACTTCAAATAATGAAAAAATTAAATGTTCACTTGTCGAACGGTTAAACAAGACTCTTAAGTCAAAAATGTGGAAATATTTTACATCAAAAGGCACAACAAAATGGATAGATGTAATTGAAAAAATTGTTAACGCGTACAATAATTCTATTCATAGAATAATAAAAATGAAACCAATTGATGTTAATGATGGAAACGATGAAATTGTGTTTAAAAATATTTATGGTTTCGATAATATGAGAAGTTTACTGAAAACTCAAGGAAAACAAATCAAATTTAAAAACAATGAATCAGTAAGAATACCATATAAGCAAAAAGATTTTGAAAAAGGATACTATCCCGTTTGGCAAGATCAAATTTATAAAATAAAAAATATTCAAAATAATGCTCCTTATAAAAACATAAAAGTGGTTGACCAACAAGGAAAAGTTTTAGATAAAAGATTCTATCCTCAAGAGATTCAAAAAGTTAAGGAAGATTATTACAGAATCGAAAAAGTCATTAGGAAAAGAAAAAATAAAGGAAAAATTGAATATTTGATTAAGTGGCTTGGATATCCTGAAACATATAATACTTGGGAACCTGCTGAAAATATTAAAAAATTAAATGGATAGTGTTTCAAACATTTCATCAAACTATAAAAAGCCTGATGTAATCTTATTTATTGTACAAGTGTCATTAGTCTTTGTTGTAGTTATATGTTCTTTAATAAATTTAACTTTTGAATGGGGAAATGTTAATCTTTGGACTGTTCTATTAACAAGTCTTTTAGGATATATAATGCCAAATCCTAAAATCAAATTATTAAATGGTTCAATTAATCTATCGCAAACTAATAAAAGTGAAGATATTAGTGAAAATATAACAAAAATATGAATTCTTTTTACGTTTTTTTACCTTCTAATGTTAAAGATCCTTTCAATAAAAATACAATTTCAAATTATGTAACAAATCTTTCATCAACACTTCGATTAGATGGGGATTGGGAAGTTGCTCTTTCAGAAATTTCATTTAAAAAAACATGGTTTAATATTGAAAAAGGATATATAGTTGGGTTAGTTGATTTAAAAGAAAACAGAACTGTAAAGAATGACTTCACACCAGGATATTATAGTGCAAAAACATTAGTTCAAGAAATAAACAATTCCATTGTGGCATTATCAAAAGAATCTTTTATCAAAGCAAAAAACAACAAACTTCCAGAATTCGAATATAATGAAAAAAGAAAAAAATCGTTTATGAAGACCTTTTTGAAACAAAACAATCTTTTTCCAATGATTAGCGGTGAACTTTTAAAAATATTAGGATTTGATGAAATTTCAAAGTTTTCTGAAGCTTATGAAAACGATCCATATGGTACAAGTGAAAAATATTTATCAGAAAAATTAGACAAAGAATATATTTCTGAAAGAGGTTTTGACATTTCTCAAAGACACGATAATTTGTATGCTTATTGCGATATTGTCAAGCCTTCGTTTATTGGAGATACACAAGCACAAATTTTAAGAATT
>JASGCW010000096.1 GCA_030053945.1 Limnohabitans sp. | reverse complement strand
AACTCATTTTATTGTGCTTATGACTCATTTTACAGCCGAAATAAAACAGAGATTTATGTACAAGCATTAACGGACTGTCAATTATACTCTATATCTTACGAAAGTTTACAAACTCTTTATGAAAAATGTGAAACCGCAAAAAAACTTGGACGAATTGCAACTGAATATTTGTTAGACAAGAAAGTTAAAAGAGAATTAAACCTGTTAACCAAAACACCACAAGAGAGATATGAAAAATTATTGACCGAACAGCCAAAATATATTCAACAAATTCCTTTAAAATATCTTGCATCATACATTGGAGTTGTGCCAGAAACTTTAAGTAGAATTAGAAAACGTATTTCTTGACCAAAGTCAATTACCAACTCATTTAATAAACTCAATTTTGTATTGTTATTTAAACAATTAATATTTAATACAAATGAAAGTTACAATTACACATATTGACACAGCTTGTGTTTTAATAAACATAAATGGTTTTAAAATTTTAACAGACCCAACATTGGATCCAAAAGACCGTTTTTTTCCTCAATATGTTAGCCGACCTTTGGCATTTTCAAAAAAATATATTGACCCTGCTTTGACGATTGAAGAAATAGGGAAAGTTGATTTAGTTTTACTTAGTCACGACCATCATAGCGACAATTTAGATAAGAATGGTAGGGCGTTTATTAAGACAGTTCTAACAGTTATTTCTACAAAAGACGCGGTAAGGCGTTTGAAAAATGACAATACGGTTGGGCTTGATAATTGGCAAGAACATTATATTGAGACTGAAAAAGTTAAGCATTTAAAAATAACTGCAATACCTGCACAACATACAAATATCAAAAGATTAGATAAAGTTATGGGTAAGGTTGTAGGGTTCACTATAGAATGGGAAGGACAAAAAAATGGTTGTATTTATATTTCGGGAGACACTGTACTCTTTGAAGGTGTTTATGAACTAGCAAAAAATAAAAAAGTAGATATTGCAATTTTGCATTTAGGAGCAGGTGCATTTCCATATTTAAAAAAGAATTTAAGAGTTACTATGAATGGAGAAGAAGCAATTGAAACTGCTAAACTTTTAAATCCAAACATTGTTATTCCAATTCATTACGAAGGTTGGTGGCATTTTAAACAATCTGCAAAATCATTGAAAAACGAAATTGAAAAATCAGATCTAAATAGAAAATTTGTATGGCTTGAAAGTGGTATTGAAACTAAACTAGCTGAATAAAAGCACAAACGCCAAATCGAGTAGACTGCCCTGCTTATTAAGAACAGGGAGAGCTTCTCACACCACCAAGCAAACGAGTCACGTACATATGCAGGCACACACGCAGTTTGATAGGGTTTGTGAAGTTTTTTCACAGACTGACGTTAGCGGTCATTGTAAAACTGCACAACAGAAAAAACAGACACAAAAAAAAAGCAATAAAGCAAATATGACAAAAAGTAACTTACTTGAAATGAACAACGTCGGAATCGTTGTAGAAAACCTTGATAACGCAATTTCTTTTTTTACAGAAATAGGATTGACACTTGAAGGACGCGCAATGGTTGAAGGAGAATGGTCAGGACGAGTAACTGGACTTAGAAATCAATCGGTAGAAATTGCAATGATGGTTACTCCAGATGGACACAGCCGATTAGAACTTTCAAAATTTATAACACCTGAAACTATTTCTAATCATAGAAAAGTACCAGTTAATTCTTTGGGATTCCTAAGAGTTATATTTAAAGTTGAAAATATTGATGAATTGGTAACTAGACTTATTAAACAAGGTGCAGAACTTCTTGATGAAGTGGTAAACTTTCAGGACATATATCGACTATGCTACATTTGTGGAGTTGAAGGACTACTAATTGGCCTTGCTGAACAAATAAATATTGAATAAAATAACAACAAACCGCTAACAGCGGTAACTATTACACAACTACAATTTTAAAAAAAACATCTGTAAATACATAAAAATCCAACCTCTTTCAAAGCGATTTAAATGAGGTTTATTTTTAAATTACTGTTCAAAATATGAAAAATTGAATAGCTCAAAATCGAGTTTTTGAAGTCTATAAATACTGCTTTTACAAAAGTGCGCATTTATCAAAATAATAATCTCAACTAAGTTATTAACACCCCTTTAAAAACTTTTAATTTATAGTTTTGATTGAAAAGTTTATCTTTGCGCAGTTATGACACAAATTACAGGAGACAATAGTAATCATCAAGAAACGGTAAAAAACGTTTTTACGAAGTATTTAGAGCAAAACGGGCACAGAAAAACACCCGAACGCTATGCTATACTTCAAGAAATTTACGATAGTTCAGAACATTTTGATATTGAGAACTTGTATATCAAAATGAAAAATAAAAACTATCGAGTTTCTCGTGCGACGCTTTATAATACAATCGAATTACTTTTAGATTGCGGATTAGTTCGCAAGCATCAATTTGGTCAAAATCAAGCACATTACGAAAAATCGTATTTTGACAAACAGCACGATCATATTATTATGACAGATACTGGAGAAGTAATCGAATTTTGTGACCCAAGAATTCAAGCCATAAAACAGACTATGGAGGAAATTTTTGGAATCGAAATTCAAAATCATTCGCTATACTTTTACGCAACAAAAAAAAATAATTAACAATATGAACTTACAAAGTTTATTTTATTTCCAGACACACTATTTTTCACAATTAGCCTGTAAATGAAAATAATAACAAACTTTTAATTTCTAAATATTAAACTACAATAAACATCAACACAATGACTGTAGACTTACTACTAGGATTACAATGGGGTGACGAAGGCAAAGGAAAAATTGTCGATGTACTTACCTCTAAATATGACATTATCGCAAGATTTCAAGGCGGACCTAATGCAGGACATACTTTAGAATTTGACGGAATCAAACATGTACTTCGTACTATTCCGTCTGGAATTTTCCACAAAAACTCAATCAATATCATTGGAAACGGGGTGGTTATAGATCCTGTTGTTTTTCAAAAGGAAATTGAAGGCTTAGAGAAATTCAATATGGACATTAAATCCAAACTTTTAATTTCGAGAAAAGCACATTTAATCCTTCCAACTCATCGTTTACTTGATGCTGCTTCAGAAACTGCAAAAGGAAAAGCAAAGATTGGTTCTACTCTAAAAGGAATTGGACCAACATATATGGATAAAACAGGTCGTAATGGTCTTCGCGTAGGTGATATCGAATTAGCAGATTTTGAAGAAAAATACCGTTCGTTAGCAAACAAACACGAAGAAATGATAAAATTCTACGATGTTTCAATACAATACAACTTACCAGAAATGGAAAAAGAGTTTTTTGAAGCCATCGAAGAATTAAAAAAATTAAACTTCATTGACAGTGAAGAATATTTAGCTCAAGCACAAAAAGCTGGAAAATCTATCCTTTGCGAAGGTGCTCAAGGTTCGTTGCTAGATGTAGATTTTGGAACATATCCATTTGTAACCTCTTCAAACACTACCGCTGCGGGAGCTTGTACTGGTTTAGGAATTGCCCCTAACAAAATCAAGGAAGTTTACGGAATTTTCAAAGCTTACACCACTCGTGTGGGTTCTGGTCCATTCCCAACAGAAGATTTTGAAGATGCTGGAAACACTATGGCTAGAGTAGGTAACGAATTTGGTTCTGTTACAGGTCGTCAACGTCGTTGTGGTTGGTTAGATTTAGTAGCATTAAAGTATGCTATTCAAATTAATGGTGTTACACAACTTATGATGATGAAAGGCGATGTCCTTTCTGGATTTGATACATTAAAAGTGTGTACCGCTTATAACTATAAAGGTGAAACTATCAAACATTTGCCTTTCTCTATAGAAGAAGAAAACGTAACTCCTGTTTACACAGAATTTAAAGGTTGGAATGCAGATTTAACTGGAATGAGTTCTTATGATGAATTTCCAACTGAATTAAAAGAATATATTGCTTTCATCGAAAAAGAAGTGGAAGTACCTATCACTATAGTTTCTGTAGGACCAGATAGAAAACAAACAATAATGAAGTAAAAAAATGCCCCTTATTGGGGCATTTTAATTTATCTTTACCGTCTGAGTAAAAAATTAAAATGCCAATACGAATTTCAGCCATAATCCAACTAAAAATAAGGAAGGTTTTTAACAAATTAGAAAACCTATTTCATTTTTCTAAAAGCGTTCTATCCGAAAGAAACTTTATTTACCTTTCTTGTGTACTGGTTGCTATTTCTTGTTCGTTAGCAGTAATATTGCTTAAAACTTTTGCCCACAACGTTTTTATTTGGGCTAATTACATCAACAAATATCTAAAATTACCATACTCTAATAGTTTATTGCCTGTAATCGGAATTTTATTAACCGTTTTTGTCATCAAACGTTTTTTAGGTGGTAGCATCGAAAAAGGAAGTGCAAGAATTTTACACTCTATAGCAAAAAAAGGAGGAATTATTCCTAGAAAACAAATGTATTCGCAAATTATCACCAGTGCATTAACTGTTGGATTAGGCGGATCCGCAGGATTAGAAAGCCCGATTGTAATTACAGGAGCTGCTTTTGGTTCTAATTATGCGCAGAATTATTTCCTATCTAGAAAAAATAGAATTTTACTTTTAGCTTGTGGTGTAGCTGCAGGTATTGGCGCAGCTTTTAATGCTCCTATTGCGGGAGTTTTATTTGCAATTGAAGTAATTCTTACCGACATCTCTATTTCGGCTTTCATTCCTATAATGATATCGGCAGCTACTGGAGCTTTGGTTTCTAAAATAATTATAAGTGGCGATATCATTTTAAGTTTTCAACAAGTTCAAGCTTTTGATTTCAAGAACACTCCTTATTACGTTCTACTAGGTATTCTAGCTGGTTTAATTTCTGTTTATCACGCTAGAACTTTCAGAAAAACGGAACATTTTATTTCACGTCTTTCAGAAAGAGTTTATGTAAAAGCCATACTAGGAGCTTCAATACTCGCAATGCTACTTTTTCTTTTTCCAACTCTTTTTGGTGAAGGTTACGAGAGCATAAAAACTTTATCGACTCCACATCCTGAAATATTGTTAGAAAATACCTTATTAGATAATTTTAAAAATAAAAAATGGGCAATTATCATTTTTGTTGGAACAATCATTTTTATAAAATCTATAGCAACAGGAATAACTTTAGGTAGTGGTGGTAATGGAGGAAATTTTGCCCCTTCCCTATTTGTTGGTTCCTACCTTGGTTTTACTTTGGCTAAAACACTAAACCTAATAGGAATTTCAAATTTACCCGTTACAAATTTTACTATTGTGGGAATGGCAGGAATTTTGAGTGGCTTGTTTCATGCACCACTAACAGCAATTTTCCTTATAGGTGAAATCACAGGTGGTTATGATTTAATGATTCCGCTTATGATAGTTTCTTCTATTAGTTTTGCTATTTCTAAAAAACTTGAAGGCCATTCTATGGATGTAAAAACATTAGCTAATACTGGAGATGTATTTACTAGTGACAAAGACAAAAACATTCTTCAAAGTATTAATCTATCCCAAATTATTGAAACCAATATTCAGACTTTACAAAAAGACGATTCGTTAGAAATAGTAATTTCAAAATTAGCGACAAGCCAGCAAACAATTTTTCCAGTAGTTAATTCTGATAACTCCATTGAAGGAATTGTAGATTTTGAATACATAAGAAACATTATCTTTAATACTTTTCAAGTAAAATATACTACGGTAAAAGAGGTTATGAAGCCTTCAACAGCAATAGACTTAGATAACGATATCGAAAACATAATCTCCTTTTTTGAAGATACAAATCAAACAATCTTACCTGTAATCAAGAACCAAAAATTCTACGGGCTTTTATCTAAAAATAAAATTTTAGAACATTATCGACTTGTATTCAAAAATTTAGTAATCGATTAATGATAAATAATTCATAAAAAAGGACTAGAAAAAACTCTTTTAATTAATTTTGGCAAAAAATAATCACATTGAATAAGTTAGTTTTCCGAATCATATTTTTTCTAAGTTTAGGTATCACAAATTTAGTTTGGTCGCAAACAAAACCCATTCCTATACAAACAACGCCTGTCCAAAAGGACAAAAATATTGTTATAGAACACTCTGACTTCTTGGATATTTCTGAAAAAGAAGTACCTGGAGCAATAGTCTTGACAGGAAATGTAATTATTGTTCACGAAGGAGTGCGAATGTCTTGTAACAAAGCCTATCATTTTACTAAATCCAACTTTGTCAAAGTATTTGGAAATGTTAACCTTGTACAAGGTGACACTCTATTTATGAGTAGCAAATATGCCGAATACAATGGAAACACAAAATTTGCTTTTGCAACTGGAAATGTTTCAATGCGTGACCCAAAAATGACTTTGGTAACAGATACTCTTAATTTTGACCGAAAAGCCCAACAAGCCTACTACAACTCTCCAGGAACAATAACTGACCCGCAAAATACGTTAACCAGTAAATCAGGAAGGTATTTTATCAATCAGAAGAAATTTCAATTTCAAAATGAAGTCGTGGTTACTAATCCTGAACAAACCATTAGAACAAATCATTTGGATTATTTCACAAATTCAGGACACGCTTATATTTTTGGTCCATCTACCATTACTTCAAACAACAATAACACCATATATACCACAAAAGGGTTTTATGACACCAAAAAAGGTGAAGGAAAACTCCAGCGGGGTTCTAAAATAAAATATCGGGACCGACTCATAGAAGGCGATGATATTTTTTATGATCGGAAAGCTGATTTTGCTCGAGCCCGAAACAATGTAAAAGTAACAGACACTATCAACAAAACGGTAGTTAGAGGTCACTATGCCGAAGTATATCAGAAAAAAGATTCGATGTTTATTACAAAAAAAGCATTAGTTTCTGGTCTTTTCGAGAAAGATTCGGTTTGGTTTCACGCAAAACGATTAGTGGTAACAGGCAAACCACAAGAACGAATCATTAGAGGTTATAATAATGCCCGATTCTTCAAAAAAGATATGAGTGGCAAATGTGATTCATTGCATTACAATCAGAAAAAAGGATTAACACAAATGATAGGAAATCCAATCTTTTGGAATGGTAAAAACCAAATGACAGGTGATTTAATGCACTTGCTTTCTGATGCCAAAGGAGAAAAAATGGATTCTTTAAAAGTAATAAACAATGCTTTTATAGTTTCTAAAGATACCATTGGTACAGGTTACAACCAAGTAAAAGGCGTTAATCTCTTCGGGAAATTTAAAGAAAATAAACTTCACGAAGTAGATGTAGTCAAAAATACCGAAGTTTTGTACTATATGCGCAATGATAAAAATGAACTCATAGGAATCAATAAAAATGTAAGTAGCAAAATCAATATGATTCTGGACGGAAATACTATCGAAACAATTACATTTCATACCAAACCTGATGGCACAATTTATCCTGATGAAGAACTTCCTGAAAACGCTCGACTACTCAAAGGATTCATTTGGCGAGGCGATGAACAAATTTTATCCTTAGCCGATATATTCCCAAAAGAAGAATTAGAACTAGATACTAAAGCAAAAGCCGAAATGAAGAAAAAGGCTGCTGAACCTAATGTTCCGCTAGAACCCACAAAGGAGACGTTAGAGTATGATAAAAAAAATAAGGTTGATAGCGGAAAACCTAAAAATGAAAATCCAAAAGTGAAAGTTGAAAATAAAAAAATTAAATAATTCTTAAAAAAAATCTAAATTAGAAGTTCATTGTCAAAATACTTAAACATTTAAGATATATCAGTAAAATATCTAAACAATAAACAAAATACACGCAAGACTTCGGGTGACTTATAACAAATATAATTTCACACTTTATGAATAAAGAAATAGAGAATATACTTTTTAAAGATTTAGCTCAAATCATCGAACAAGGTAAAACACAAGTTACCGCACAAGTAAATAGTATATTAACTCTAACCTATTGGAATCTAGGTAAAAAAATCAATGATCATATTCTCAAAAATGAACGCGCTGAATATGGAAAAGAAATTATACCTATTGTATCCAGACAACTAGTTCAAGCTTATGGAAAAGCTTTTGAAACAAAAAATCTGTATAGGATGATGCGATTTGCTGATGTTTTTTCAGACTTTTCAATTGTCGCACCAATGGTGCGACAATTAAGTTGGTCTCATTTTTTAATACTTTTACCTCTAAAATCTGAAAAAGAAAGAATGTTTTATGCTCAAAAAGCTATTGAAGAAAAATGGAGTAAAAGAACACTTACATACCAAATAGACAGAAAAGCATTTCATCGCAATGAAATTGCTAACATCCAAGCCATAAACGAATTCCAAGATATACAAGATACATTTAAAGACCCATATTTTCTGGATTTTTTAGGGTTAAAAGACGGATATTTAGAAAAGGATATCGAAAATGCAATTATCAAAGAATTAGAATTTTTTATCTTAGAACTTGGCATAGGATTTACATTTGTCGAACGTCAAAAAAGAATCATATTAGATGGTAAAGACTTTTATCTAGATTTATTATTCTTTCATAGAAAATTAAAACGTTTAGTTGCCATCGAATTAAAACTAGGGAATTTTGAACCTGCTCATAAAGGTCAAATGGAATTATACCTAAAGTGGTTAGACAAGTATGACAAACAAGATGGTGAAAACAGTCCAATAGGATTACTACTATGTACTGGGAAAAGTCAAGAACAAATAGAATTATTAGAAATGCACAAAGACGGTATAATGGTAGCCGAATATTGGACAGAATTACCTTCTAAAAAACAACTAGAAGAAAAATTACACAATTTGTGGATTGAAGCAAGTGCTAGAATTGAAAACAGAAAACTGTTGGAAGAATAAAAAGATTTTTTTTCTTATTGAATAATATAGTAACCTTCCTATTAACTTGACGAATCAACAAATCATTTAGTTGCGAATAATAAAGATAAAACACTGATAGTAAAGTAGAAAAAGTAAAAGAAAATTGAAAGTTTAAAATTAAAATTTATTTAATAACTAACATTCGAGTTTAACAAAACACAATTCAAATACACAAACTTATCTTTTTGATAAGGGAGAAACAACAATGGCAATGAAAAAAAACATTTTAATACTATTTCTTTTAATCCAAACAGTTTGTTTTAGTCAAAAATATTTGTCTGGTGTTTATACGAACACAAAAGAAGACAGAAGTTTTGAAACAGACATATTTGAATTTAAAAAAAATGGCTCCTTTAAATATGCCTTTTTTACTTGCACAGGATTTGGCTTTGGAATTGGAAAATATGAGATAGTAAAATCTGATAGTCTAAAATTGAATTTTGAAAACATTGAAGACTTTTCTATTCAAAACGAATTAAAATTCGGAACAACTCCATCTGATAGTCTAAAAATAAATATAAAAACAATTTATGCTGATAAGAACGGTAACACTCCAGGAGTAAATTTTACTTTTGTGAATTCAAATAAAGGTTTTGCAACAGATTTTGATGGCACTAAAAAGATTAGTTTTAAACTAAATGAGATTACAAACAAAATTGAAGCATTCTCTATTGGTATTAAACGTATTCAATTTAATATTCCAAAAGGCACAACTGTAATTGAAGGTAATGTTCTTATCTATCCAAACTATTGGGATTTTAAAAGTATAGACAAAAAGATATTTGCCTATGTAAATTTAAACCCACATAATTTTAAGCTCAAGCGATACAAAAACCACGAAGTTCAATATGTATAAATTTCAAAAACACAAATGAACAAAAGAATCAAATCAAAAGTTGGTGATTACTTTTATTCAACTTATTATAAAAAATACTTAGACAACTAAAATGCTCAACAACTTCCTTAAATACCAAGCACAAACCTCTCCATATCCATTAGGAATGGAAGTATCACACGCTATAGGATCTTATATATACGACACGAACGGAAAAAAATATCTAGATTTTGTCGCTGGGGTTTCAGCGTGTACGCTCGGGCATCAACATCCACGAGTAAAGCAAGCCATTATTAACCAATTAGACAAATACGCCCACGTAATGGTTTATGGCGAATATGCTCAAGATCCAGCAGTGGCATTGTGCAAACTGTTGGCTGAAAATATGCCTCCGCAACTCAACAAAACCTATCTTGTAAATTCGGGTACAGAAGCTACCGAAGGAGCCTTAAAACTTGCCCGAAGAGTTACAGGAAGAAGCCAATTGATTTCTTGCTTCAATGCTTATCACGGAAACACTATGGGTTCTATGAGTGTGATGGGATTTGAGGAACGTAAACAAATTTTTCGCCCATTAATTCCTGATGTGGATTTTATCACTTTCAACAACGAAGAGGATTTACAAAAAATAACGACTAAAACCGCAGGAATCATTTTAGAAACCATTCAAGGAGGAGCAGGATTCATCCAACCTGAAAATGATTTCTTGAAAAAAGTACGCCAACGCTGCGATGAAGTAGGTGCAATGATGATTTTGGACGAAATCCAACCAGGCTTTGGGCGAACAGGAAAACTCTTTGGCTTTATGAACTACAATATTGTTCCAGATATTATTGTTATGGGTAAAGGTATGGGCGGAGGAATGCCTGTAGGGGCTTTTACCGCAAACGAAAAGTATATGGATTTGTTAAGTCACGATCCAAAATTAGGACATATTACCACCTTTGGCGGGCATCCAGTTATCGCTGCTGCTTGTTTAGCTACCTTACAAGAATTGATTGAAACCGATTTAATGCCAAAATGTTTGGAAAAAGAACAATTATTTCGTAAATTGTTAGTGCATCCTCTTATTAAAGAAGTTCGCGGGGAAGGTTTAATGTTAGCCATTATGACAGCTAATCCAGAAATAACCAATAAAGTTATTTTTAAATGTCAAGAAAAAGGATTAATTCTTTTTTGGTTATTATTTGAAGGTTGCGCTATTCGTATCACGCCTCCATTAACACTTTCAAACGAAGAAATTGAAGAGGGTTGTGGTATGATTATTGATGCTATGAATGAAGTAATGAATGAAATTTGAAATTAAAAATTTGGTAACTATTCCGTTAGTTAGATAAAAAATGAAACAACAAAACACAAATGACAAAACACACTCGAGGCGAAGCCGAACTGAGCGAAGCTAAATAAATTCTAATTTTTTAAAGATTCAAAAAGTCAAACATTTTGATTATTTGATACTTTTTGTCCCAAAGTTTCGGGATTATGATTTGTTTTTTTGAATTTATTTGTTATTTGGGTATTGTTATTTGGTATTTACAGTATTTTGTCCCAAAGTTTCGGAATTAATATCAAAAGAATAAAGTAATAGCTAAATAGTTCCAAAAATTGAAATTTCGAGATTAATTTCGAATCTCAAATCTCAAATAAAAGTGAATGAATTTTGTTAATTAAATTGTTCACAACAAAACAAATTTTAGCAGAGTAAAAAGTCAAACCTTTACTACTTTTAGTAAGGATAATTCTAAAAACAATGAGTATGCATTTGAGTCATGATGAAGAAGATTACAATTTATCCTTATCTAGGTTCGAATCAATGTTGAAAACAAACAAAGTATTGTTTTTTGATTCGGAAGAATTTGAGGAAATCATACTACATTATATGGATGTTGGAAAACCTAATTTGGCTAAAAAAGCCTTAAAATTAGGATTAGAACAGCACCCAAAATCAACAGGTCTAAAACTAGTTCAGGTTGAAATGTTAGTCTTTGAAGACAAACTAGACACTGCCGAAAAATTATTAAACGAATTATTTGCCTTAGAACCCACAAACGAAGAAATTTACATTCAAAAAGCTAACATCTATTCTAAAAGAGACAATCACGAAAAAGCAGTCGAGTATTTAAAAATTGCTTTAAAATATACTGACGATTATGCTGATGTCCACAACCTTATTGGTATGGAATATCTTTTTATGGACGAATTAGAATTAGCCAAGGAAAATTTCATCAAATGCTTGGAAGAAGATGTTGAAGAACAATCCAGTTTATACAATGTCATTTATTGTTTTGAATTTTTAGAACAATATGCAGAAGCAATCGAATTTTTAATGCAATATATTGATCGTAATCCTTATAGTGAAATTGCTTGGCATCAATTAGGAAGATTGAACTATACTATAAAAAATTACGAACAAGCCTATATAGCTTTTGACTATGCAACCCTAATAGATGAACAATTTATGGGGGCATTTATGGAAAAAGCAAAATCGTTAGAACGTCTTGGACGTTTTCAAGAAGCTATCGATAATTATAATGAAACCATACGTTTAGAAGATCCTACTTCGTATGCCTTACTTCGCATAGGTAAATGTTATGAAAAACTTGGCAACGAAATTGAAGCTCTAAAATATTACAATCAAACCGTACACGAAGACCCTCTTTTAGACAAAGGCTGGGTAGCGATTACCGATTTGTATTTCAAAAAAGAAAACTATCAAAAAGCATTATTTTACATCAACAAAGCTCTTGGTATTGATAGTGAAAACAGATTATATTGGAAGCGATATGCTGAAATCAACAAAAAACTCAACTTCTATGAAGAAGCTGAATGCGGTTATAGAAAATCTGTAGAATTTGGAGAATATGAATTAGACACCTTCCTAAACTGGAGTGACATTCTACTTTTTTTAGGCGAATTTGATACTGCAATACTAGTACTATTACAAGCAGCGGATAATTATCCAGATGATAACAAAATAGAATATCGTCTAGCTGGTTTGCATTTCATTTTACAAGAAAACGAAAAAGGTATTTTTCATTTAACAAATGCATTGCAAAGCAAATACAAAAACAAAAACATTTTAAAAGAATTATTTCCAACAGTTTGGGAAGAAGAGAATGTACAAACTTTAATTCAAAAATTTAAAAAATAATCCTAAATGAAAAAACTTGGGTTATTAGGAAGGAATATTGGCTATTCTTTTTCTAGAAACTATTTTTCAACTAAGTTCGAAAACGAAAAAATAACTAATTTTTCCTATCAAAACTTCGACATACAAGACATAGCACTATTTTCTTCTATCATTAAAGAAACTCCCGACTTAGTAGGAATGAATGTTACTATACCTTATAAAGAAGAAGTAATTCCTTTCCTTGATGAATTGTCTGAAAATGTAAAACAAATAGGTGCCGTAAATACTATAAAAGTACTTCCTAACGGAAAGTTACTAGGTGATAACACTGATTATTTCGGGTTTTCTGAATCACTTAAACCACTTCTAAAGTCCACACACAAAAAAGCATTGATTCTAGGAACAGGTGGTGCTGCTAAAGCGGTGGCTTTTGGTTTACAACAAATGCAAATTGATTTTATTTATATTTCTCGCAAAATTGGAACCAACACAATTACTTATACTGATTTGACAGAAGATATATTCAATGAATATCAAATTATAATAAATTGTACCCCCTTAGGTACATTTCCAAATATTGAGAACTGTCCCGACATACCTTATCAATTCTTTACACAAAATCATATTGCCTACGATTTAATTTACAATCCCGAGAAAACAACATTTTTAAATAAAGCGCAACAAAATGGCGCTATTATTAAGAATGGCTACGAAATGTTAGTGCTCCAAGCCGAAAAAAGTTGGGAAATTTGGAATAAGTAATTACCTAACAAAACGTGAGTTCGACTTAAGCAGCTACCCTTTTTAAATCAATAATATCTTCATTTA
>JASGCW010000095.1 GCA_030053945.1 Limnohabitans sp. | reverse complement strand
AATTCTATTGAACTTCGGCGCTAAAACACCCGCCTTCGGCAATACCCGACCGTTATAGGGCATTTTAAAACAACACGATGACAAGATACAACATCTATACAATTGAAATACTTTTTGACCTTGACATTCGGACAAGAACAATATTTGCTGGACAGGTTCCGTATTTTGGTTCTGCATCCTTTTCGGACGACTTTAAAATTCACAACGACAAAATTATCATCGAAGCAAAACGGAGTGCAATCATTCCTCTTGACAACATTTTCTACAATCACTTCAGTAGTTTATATAATCAAATATTATAGGCACTTCTATTTTACTATGCCTCGACAAGGAAGTTTGCTAAAATAAAAAGCATAAAAATTTCAAGAGCAAGGTCTCAAAAGATTTTAGAGGAAAGAATTTTCAAAGACAACCAGTTCAATCAAGTTTTGGACAGCTCATTCAAACTTAATTATCAAATTGACCAAACCCGTTTGCAAGAATTATTCAATGAAACACCAAAAGGACAAACAACGCTGATAGCTGTTTCATACCTTCTTATTGCAAACACATCCTTAAATGAAAGCGACAAGTTCGAAAAACTATGGAAATCATTTAATAAGCTATACACCCACATTGCTGGTTATAACAAAGACTTCGACTGTTTAAGATATTTACGGCAGTTTATTATCGACAACCCTAATGTTCCAATATTATCTGCTAATAAAGTCAATACTTTGACGACAAATAAATTGCGAAACGCAATTCGTTGGAGAGGTATGCTTTTAGACAATTATGATACAGAGGCAATGACAAAAAGTTTCAAGGATTTTGTAATTCGATATTCGGACAAAAGAATTATGGAAATATTACTTGAAACAAAATATGGTTACAGAGAGACCTTTTTAAAAAACAAAGGATTTTTTGCATTGGTGGACACACATATTCAAAACGCAATAACGACAGGAACGAACAATGACAACGAAGTTGTTTCATTACTGACAGGTAAGTATATGTATTTTGTAAGAAACAAAACATTTCACGGAGAAAAGGTTGACTCATCGTTTAGACTTTCTGTGAACAAAGAGGACAACGAGTTAAAATTTCTAAACAGCATTTTAGAACCTTATTTAATTGACTTAATTAACGCTAATGACATATACTGATAGAAGAAAAACAGCCGCTAACACGGGTTTTGCGTCAGGCGTGGTAATATGCAAACTTGAAGCTTTGTGCTAAAAATCCCGCTTCTTCGCCAAGCCCCAATACGTTAGCAGCAAAACCCCTAGCGATTTTTTTTGGACATTTTATTATTAAAAAGCAATACTAAATTATTGTAATTAAATTTGGAAAATAGAAATTTAATGTGATTACTTTGTAACTACATTAAAAAACGACAATGAATATAGCAGTAATACCAATTGGCAACTCTAAAGGAATAAGACTTGGAAAAGCAATACTTGAAAAATACAATATCAACGACACTGTTGAACTAGTTCTTGAGAAAGATTATATTATTTTAAAACCAACAAATGCACCGAGAAAAGGTTGGGAAAAAGCATTTAAAAAAATGCATGAAAATGGAGACGACAAACTTTTAATGGCAGACATTTTTGAGGACGAAAATCTTGAAGAATGGAATTAAAGCAATATCAAATTGTTTTGATTAACTTAGACCCGACACAAGGAAGTGAAATAAAAAAAACACGACCATACTTAATTATTTCACCAAACGAAATGAATAAATATTTGCAGACAATTGTGGTGGCACCTATGACAACCGCTTCAAAACCATATCCGACAAGAGTGGAAGTAAAGCATAATAAGACAAAAGGTTGGGTAGTATTACACCAAATAAGATGTGTTGACAGATCCAGAATTGTAAAAACGTATGACAATTTAACTGAAAAAGAAATTGTAAAAGTTAAGGCTGTGATTCAAGAAACTTATGTTGACTAATTGAAGACTTGAAGCAATTGTGTATGGGTTCAGCGGCTAACAGCGGCAAAAAAAAATTGACCACATTACCTGAAAATTTATTTTACATTTGAAAGGTGGTTTTCAAAATAAAGTTTGTGCTTCAAAATCGCCAACTTCTTTTAGCCGCAAACCTTTAGCTGCCATCCCCTACCGTAAAAACAGCTGCGTTTTTTTGCTAACGATGAGTACCTTAGTGCTGAGAAAATTCCTTGTAAAGACCGGGTTTAAGCAATGGTGTCTCAAAAGCCCGAGTGCAATCAAGGTAAGGTTGTATAAAGGTTTTATTTTAGCAATAAAATATTTCCTGTGTTAGCGTTTAATGGCGATCCCGATTTTTGGGACATCCCGATTATAATATTTTCAAATTTTAGTAGATGTAGCGCTTGATTTTTTCACGCTTAAAATTAAAAAATGGAAGAAAAATAAATTATAAAAAAGGCAAAGCCACTCCCGTAAGTGCACTCGCAAGAAAATTAGGAGTTATCATTTGGAATAGGGTAACTAAAGGAACTGCTTACAACCCTCCAACTCAATATTTGTGTTTAGACGAAAAAAGAAAATTTGGTTTAGTGAAAAGAATTAAAAAACAAATCACTAAATTTGATTTAACAAGAGAAGATTTAGGTTTTGTAACTAGTTAATTTACAGAACCTATTTAGGACGTTAGTCACAATATCGCAGAACCTACACAGAAAGAAAAAAGTAAATTAAAAATTACTACGCAAATAGGTTACGTATTGGACAAATAAATTTGCAAAATGGGAATAAGCCGATAATCCTTTTAAACAGTAGGCGATATAAACATATTAAAATGGCAATTTTTAAAGTCAAAATCACAAATGATTACGAACAAGAACAGAACAAATTAAAGAAAGGAATGGAAGTTGAAGTCTTTACAGGACTACCTACAGCAACAATTTACGGTGGTGCAGAAATTAAAAAATCATTAGAACGTAAATATTCTATTCAAGTTAATGGGACTGGCTGGAATACTGAAACAACATTGAACATTGAAAAATTGGATGAAAATAATTTAACCAATTTAGAGTTGGAACTTCAATATATTAAGTCTGAAAAAGAAAAAATTGTAAAGGCTCAACTTTTTGATGAGTTTGGTAACATTAGAGATTACGAAAAAGAAATATTGCACAAAATGCGCAACTTAAAAACAACAAATAAAATGGATAAGGAAACCTATACAAGCATTAACAATGAAATTATTGAAAATATTAAATCAACACATAGATGGCAAGAAGATGAAGGATTTATTGCTGATGGTATAATAAATTTTGACAAATATATAAATTCACCTATTAAAACTATGGTAATATTAGCAGAAAGCTATGGGTATCATACTTGCGAGGTAACCTCAATAGAATTGCAAAATGAAAAAGATATATTGGGAATTGAAAATTCAAGTGTTAAAACGCCAAGAGCAATTAGTGCACTTTTATGGTTTCTATTTGAAAGTATAAAAAATAATAGGAAAGTTGAACAAGAGGAGTTTCATGACTGGAAAAAAGTTAATAAAGAGAATTCAAAAATTTTAAATAATATTTTGACCAGTATATCGTACATAAATGTAAAGAAAGCTTCAAAAGATACTGATGAAAATGAAAGTACCCGACTTTCTTATAACGAAATTGTTGAAGCTGTTACAAGAAACAGAGTTGTTCTAGAAAAGCAAATACAAACCATAAACCCTGAATTGATAATCGTTGCAAGCGAAGCAGTAAAAAATGGAGTTGTTGACACAAAATTATTAGGTGAAGGAATTGAAAGTAGCGAATGGTACAAGATTTATAGAAACACAAAAGGTCAAAAAGTATTCTTTGTCAAACACCCGTCATATTTAACAGATTGGTCATATGATGAAACATATGAAACTTTTGAAATATTATTCAACGAATTTAATACCAACAAATAGTATTATGCGAGATAAAAATAGAATTAAACCAATTTTAGAGAAAATAGAAAAACTTTGGATTTTAGACCCTGATTTAAGATTTGGCCAACTTGTAATGAACATAATAAAACCTGAACAATCTAATGTTGAGGTTTATTACATGGAAGATGATAACTTATTTGACAAAATTGAAAAATTTAAAGAATAGAATACTGCACACAACAGGGGTTTTGCAAAAAAGCGGCTTCTGTGCTAAATTGAACATTCGGAATTCTAATGAACATTTGTGCTAAACTGAACATTTGTACTTCTAATTCCGCTTCTTCCCCAAGCCGCAAACCGTTACCTGCCATCCCCCTACCGTAAAAACAGCTACGTTTTTTTGCTAACGATGAGTACCTTAGTGCTGAGAAAATTCCTTGTAAAGACCGGGTTTAAGCAATGGTGTCTCAAAAGCCCGAGTGCAATCAAGGTAAGGTTGTATAAAGGTTTTATTTTAGCAATAAAATATTTCCTGTGTTAGCGTTTAATGGCGATCCCGATTTTTGGGACATCCCGATTATAATATTTTCAAATTTTAGTAGATGTAGCGCTTGATTTTTTCACGCTTAAAATTAAAAAATGGAAGAAAAATAAATTATAAAAAAGGCAAAGCCACTCCCGTAAGTGCACTCGCAAGAAAATTAGGAGTTATCATTTGGAATAGGGTAACTAAAGGAACTGCTTACAACCCTCCAACTCAATATTTGTGTTTAGACGAAAAAAGAAAACTTGGTTTAGTACAAAAAATTAAAAAACAAATTACTAAATTTCATTTAACAAGAGAAGATTTAGGTTTTGTAACTAGTTGATTTACAGAGCCTATTTTGGACGTTAGTCACAAGGCTATGACGACCGTGCTAACATCAAACATTCGTGCTGACATCGGACGACAAATGCCAACCCTTCGCAAAATTATAAGAGTTACAAGCCAACGCTTTTGCACCACAACTTGTTCCTACCATTCGGGATTTAATTTTGCCCAACCGCACCCAAAACCCTCCCACCACCCTACAAGTGCACAGGTGACAATTTGAAAGCAACTTTTGACAATAACAGGGTTTTAAAATTTAACTTTACCACCGAAAATAGAAAATATAATATGTTTGAACAAACCTTTAAGAATATAGACGACATACTGCACAAAGATGCAGGTTGCGGCAGTGAACTAGATTATGTAGAACAGACTTCTTGGGTTTTGTTCCTCAAATATTTGGACGACTTGGAGCAAGACAAAGCCACAGCAGCCGAACTAAGCTGCAAAACCTACACCAACATAATTGCTAAAGAATATCAGTGGACGGTTTGGGCAACACCAAAGGACAAAGACGGCAAACTTGACCGTCACAAAGCATTAACAGGTGACGACCTGAAAGATTTTGTTGACCTCAAACTGTTTCCTTACCTCAAAAAATTTAAAGCAGATGCTGAAAGTGCTGACACCATTGAATATAAAATTGGTGAGATTTTTAGCGAACTGAAAAACCGCATACAAAGCGGTTACAATTTGCGTGAAGTAATAAACCGCATTGACGAATTGCGTTTTAGAACCCACGCTGAAAAGCACGAAATGAGCCACTTGTATGAGGACAAGATTAAAAACATGGGCAACGCAGGGCGTAACGGTGGAGAATACTACACGCCACGACCTTTAATTAAAACCATTGTAAAAGTGGTAGCCCCCGAAATAGGACAAAAAATTTATGACGGTGCAGTTGGTTCAGCGGGTTTCTTGGTAGAAGCGTTTGAGTATTTAAAGCACAGTAGGGGCGGGGAGCCTTCCGCCCTAACCACAAATGACATTGAGATTTTACAGAAAAAAACCTTTTACGGTAAAGAGAAAAAATCATTGGCTTACATTATTGGCACAATGAATATGATTTTGCACGGAGTGGAAGCTCCAAACATTGTGCATACCAACACCCTTGCCGAAAATATTGCCGACATACAGGAAAAAGACCGTTACGATGTAGTGTTGGCTAACCCGCCATTCGGAGGAAAAGAAAGAGCCGAAGTGCAGCAAAACTTCCCCATAAAAACGGGCGAAACCGCTAGTTTGTTTTTGCAGCACTTTATTAAAATTATGAAAGCAGGAGGCAAAGCAGGTGTAGTAATTAAGAACACATTTTTGAGCAATACCGATAATGCCTCTGTGAGTTTGCGAAAGTTGCTAATTGAAAACTGCAACCTGCATACCGTGTTGGATTTGCCAGGCGGAACTTTTACAGGTGCAGGCGTAAAAACTGTTGTCTTGTTTTTTGAAAAAGGTTCTTCAACTAAAAATGTTTGGTTTTATCAATTGAACTTAAACAGAAATTTGGGCAAAACCAATGCGTTGAACGAAAAAGATTTGAATGACTTTATAGAACTTCAAAAAACAAAAGCCGATAGCGAAAACTCTTGGAGCATTGCTGTAAAAGACATTGACCAAAAAACTTTTGACCTCACTGCCAAAAACCCCAATAAAAAAGAAGAAGCTGCTTTACGCCAACCACAACAAATTTTAGAAGAAATGAAAGCCTTGGACGAAGAAAGTGCAGATATTTTAAACGCAATTTTGGAAATGATATGAAGAATGAAATAGTTTTATATCGCCCCAACGAACTTACCGAGCATATTGAAGTAAGAATTGAAGATGAAACTGTTTGGTTGTCGCAACAACAAATGGCTATGCTTTTCAACCAAACTAAGCAAAATATCAGTTTGCACATCAACAACTGTTTTAAAGAAAAGGAGTTAGTGGCGCATTCAGTTGTCAAGGATTCCTTGACAACTGCTAAGGATGGGAAAAAATATAGAACTAAATACTACAACCTCGATGTAATTATTTCCGTTGGTTACCGTGTAAAATCTAAACAAGGCACACAGTTTCGTATATGGGCTAATAAAATTTTGAAAGATTATTTATTAAAAGGCTACGCCATAAATAACAGAATGAACAGATTGGAAGATAATGTAGAAGCCCTATCAACCAAAGTAAACCAAATAGATTTACAAATAAATACCCACTTAATTCCTACACAAGGTGTGTTTTTTGATGGACAAGTATTTGATGCATATATTCTTATTTCAAAAATAATTGGGCTTGCCAAAAAATCAATTGCGCTGATAGATAATTATGTAGATGAAAGCGTGCTAGTGCATTTAAGCAAAAAAAATAAAGATGTATCCGTTACTATACTTACTAATAACATCAACAAGCAATTACAATTAGATGTGCAAAAAGCCAATGCCCAATACCCAACCATTACCATAAAGCAGTTTAGCCAAAGCCACGACCGCTTTTTAATAATAGATAAAACAGAAGTATATCATTTAGGCGCATCTCTAAAAGATTTGGGCAAAAAATGGTTTGCTTTTTCTAAAATGGATAAACACTCGGTACAAAATATTTTAAACGCAATTTTGGAACTGATATGAAGAATGAAATAGTTTTATACCGCCCAAACGAACTTGCTGAACACATTGAGGTAAAAATTGATGAAGAAACCGTGTGGTTGTCGCAACAGCAGATGGCCGTATTATTTAATCAATCTAAGCAAAATATAAGTTTGCATATCACTAATTGCTTTAAGGAAAACGAATTAGAGAAGCAAGCAACTGTCAAGGAATCCTTGACAGTTCAAAAAGAAGGAAAAAGAAGTGTAAATCGCAAAATTGAATACTACAACCTCGATGTAATTATTTCCGTTGGTTACCGTGTAAAATCTAAACAAGGCACACAGTTTCGTATATGGGCTAATAAAATTTTGAAAGATTATTTATTAAAAGGCTACGCCATAAATAACAGAATGAACAGATTGGAAGATAATGTAGAAGCCCTATCAACCAAAGTAAACCAAATAGATTTACAAATAAATACCCACTTAATTCCTACACAAGGTGTGTTTTTTGATGGACAAGTATTTGATGCATATATTCTTATTTCAAAAATAATTGGGCTTGCCAAAAAATCAATTGCGCTGATAGATAATTATGTAGATGAAAGCGTGCTAGTGCATTTAAGCAAAAAAAATAAAGATGTATCCGTTACTATACTTACTAATAACATCAACAAGCAATTACAATTAGATGTGCAAAAAGCCAATGCCCAATACCCAACCATTACCATAAAGCAGTTTAGCCAAAGCCACGACCGCTTTTTAATAATTGATAAAACAGAAGTATATCATTTAGGCGCTTCATTAAAAGATTTGGGCAAAAAATGGTTTGCCTTTTCTAAAATGGATAAAAATTCGGTACAAAATATTTTAACCTCAATTTTGGAACTGATATGAAGAATGAAATAGTTTTATACCGCCCCAACGAAATTGCCGAACGCATTGAGGTAAGAATTGATGAAGAAATGGAAACTGTATGGCTAACTCAAAACCAAATGGCTGAATTGTTTCAACGGGATAGAACAGTAATAACCAAACACATACGAAATGTTTTTGTTACAGGCGAATTAGTCGAAAAAAGCAATGTGCAAAAAATGCACATTCCTAATTCTGACAAACCTGTTGTTTTTTACAATCTTGATGTGATTTTATCTGTTGGTTATAGGGTAAACTCTAAACAAGGCACACAGTTTCGTATTTGGGCTAATAAAATTTTGAAAGATTATTTATTAAAAGGCTACGCCATAAATAACAGAATGAACAGATTGGAAGATAATGTAGAAGCCCTATCAACCAAAGTAAACCAAATAGATTTACAAATAAATACCCACTTAATTCCTACACAAGGTGTGTTTTTTGATGGACAAGTATTTGATGCATATATTCTTATTTCAAAAATAATTGGGCTTGCCAAAAAATCAATTGCGCTGATAGATAATTATGTAGATGAAAGCGTGCTAGTGCATTTAAGCAAAAAAAATAAAGATGTATCCGTTACTATACTTACTAATAACATCAACAAGCAATTACAATTAGATGTGCAAAAAGCCAATGCCCAATACCCAACCATTACCATAAAGCAGTTTAGCCAAAGCCACGACCGCTTTTTAATAATAGATAAAACAGAAGTATATCATTTAGGCGCATCTCTAAAAGATTTGGGCAAAAAATGGTTTGCTTTTTCTAAAATGGATAAACACTCGGTACAAAATATTTTAACCTCAATTTTGGAAATGATATGAAACAAGGTTGGGAAATAAAACGACTTTCCGAAATAGGCAAAGTTTATAATGGAAATAGCATTAACAAAAAGGTTAAGAAGGATAATTATGCAGACCTTGAAGATGGTATTCCTTTTATAGCAACAAAAAACATTAGTTATGAAAGTGAAATTGACTATGACAACGGAATTAAAATTCCTTTTGAAGAAAAGTCTTTATTTAAAACCGCACCCAAAAACACTGTATTAATTTGTGCAGAAGGAGGAAGTGCAGGAAGAAAAATAGGCTTTACAAATCAGGAAGTATGTTTTGGTAACAAGTTATTTGCCCTTGCCACAAACAAAAATATTGAAAGTCGTTACGTTTACTACTATTATTTCAGTTCATCGTTTCAAAAACATTTTGCAGTTGAATTGGCAGGAATTATTGGTGGAGTTTCAATGAATAAATTTAAAGATTTAGAAATTCCCCTTCCACCTCTTCCTCAGCAACAACGCATAGTAGCCATATTAGATGAAGCCTTTGCCGCCATAGCCAAGGCAAAAACCAATGCCGAACAAAACCTAAAAAACGCAAAAGAACTTTTTGAAAGTTATTTGCAAGGGGTGTTTGAGAAGAAAGGGGATGGTTGGGAAGAGAAGACGTTGGGCGAAGTTTTAGTAAAAACTGAAACAGTTGACCCAACAAAAAAACCAAATGAAGAGATTATTTATTTGGATGTTTCAAGTGTAAACAAGGAAACAAAGGAAATTGAAAATGCAACTGTTTTACTTGGTAAGGATGCACCGAGCCGTGCAAGAAAATTGGTAAGAACCAATGATGTAATATTTGCGACTGTAAGACCAACACATAGTAGAGTTGCATTAATTACAGAAGAATACGATGAGCAAGTTTGCAGCACAGGTTACTTTGTTTTAAGAGCAAAAGAATTTTTAAACAATAACTTAGTTTACTATTTCCTATTGACTTATAGTTTCAATAAACAAATGGAAAAACTTCAAAAAGGTGCAAGTTATCCGGCGGTAACAGATAGCGAAGTGAAAGGCATTTATATTTCATTTCCAAAATCAATTAAAGAACAACAAACTATCGTAAAAAAACTCGATGCCCTATCAGCCGAAACCCAAAAATTACAAGCCATTTATCAGCAAAAAATAAATAATTTAGAAGAATTGAAAAAGAGTATTTTAGCAAAAGCATTTAATGGAGAATTAAAAACTTAAATAAAAGAAATAGCATGAGTAAAGATTTAACAAACTCAAGTATCGATAGAAAAAACATTCTGAATAACAACCTTGCCATACAAGAAGTGTATGAGCAAATAGGTTTTTATGGTATCAAGTTCGAGGGTAAATACCGTTTTACAAAGCAGCAGGTAGCCAACTATTTTGAAGTAGATATTAGAACCATAGACCGTATTCTTGAAAATCATAAAGAAGAATTGGAGCATAGCGGTTACGAATTGTTTGTTGGTCAAAAACTTAAAGGATTTAAAACGCAAGTAGCTGATTTTGTACGTGTTGCAAAAGAAAAAAGAGATGTTCACGACATCAATGTCGTGAACATCCTTGATGGTAACGACACGAATGTCGTTACCATCATTCAATTATTTGAAAAAGAAATAGATAGCTTACAAAAAACTTCTATAGTCGGAATATTTACTTATAAAGCATTTCTCAATGTTGGGATGTTACTTACCAATTCAGAAAAATCACAAAAACTACGTTCAGCAATTTTAGACATCGTAATTGATGTTCTCAATAAAAAACTTGGGGGTAAAACAAAATTCATCAACCAAAGAGAAGAAGACTTTTTGCCTAGTGCCATTCGTGAATTCAACTACCGACAAGAATTTACCAATTCGTTACATCAGTTCGTTGAAGAAAGTACGTTCAAATATTCTCAAATTACAGATAAAATTTACCGAAGTATTTTTAAAGAGAATATTAAAGAATACAAACAGATTTTAAAACTAAAACCAAACGAAAGTGCAAGAAAAACTATGTATTCGGAAGTGTTAGATTTAATTGCTGGCTACGAAAACGGATTTGCTAAATTTCTGGAAAGTGAATTTAAAAACAAGGGTAGAAAATTAAGCTTATCGGAAACAAATACCCTATTTACGACCTACGAAAGCATAACAGAAGCGACACTAATTCCACTTCGTGAAAAAGCACGTAGCTTAATGGCTAGTAGAGATTTGGCTTTTAGAGATGCATTACACGAAAAACTGAAAGAGTATGTAAATGAAGTTAGTTCCGAAGATTATGAAAAGTTTTTGGGTGAAAGAAGCATGGATTTAGAACAAAGATTAGAGGATAATAAAGATATTTTCAAACGACTAAAAGATAGGTAACGATGGAGTATAATTATTTTGAAACAGATTACGCCATCAAAATCCATGATAAAATCATTGAAATTTCGGGTGGCATTGAAGGAGTTAAAATTTATGGAAATTTAGACAGCCCTCTAACTCATATAAAAAACGATGATTACTATCCTACTTTTGAAGAAAAGCTAACACATCTTGTTTTTTCGTTCAATAAATTCCATGCTTTTAACGATGGAAACAAAAGAACGTCAATAGCAATGGGAGCTTTCTTTTTGGAAATAAACGGCTTAGATGTATTTGTAAACAAGTTCATCATTGAAATGGAAAACATTGCTGTAACAGTTGCCAACAACATTATTGAAAAAGAATTATTGCAGGAAATTGTAACTTCCATAATAAATGAAACTGAGTACAATGAGGGATTGAAATTAAAAATTATCCATGCCTTGAGTAAGGTAAATCCTGAAAACGAACAGTTAAACATTGGAGTTGAACTTTATAACTATTTATTTTAATTATAAACGAAGCAGAAACAAGCGCAGAACTCATAAACCCTAAGCTAAAGGCTTGCGGTTGGGGCGTTGTAGAAGGTTCTAAAATTCTTCGAGAATACAACATTACCGCAGGTAAAATACAAACAGGTGGCGTAAGAGCAAAGAAACTAACTGCTAAGTACGTGTTGGTAAGGGCATAAAACTAACTGTATTACAAGCCATTTATCAGCAAAAAATAAATAATTTAGAAGAATTGAAAAAATCCGTTTTACAAAAAGCGTTTAGCGCAGAATTAAAAACTGAAAGGGCTAATTAATCGTGAAAATATGTATTTTTGTACAGCTTTTCACGGTAAATAGTAAAGCGTAAAATGATAAACCAAACTACAAAAGATAAAATTGAGACATTGCATCAGCAATACATAGGCTTGGTAAAGGGCAATGAGTTTTTGCTGAAAGAAATTGCCCTTGCCGAAATTCCCGAAATGGTTTACAATTCAAACGCTATCGAAAACTCAACACTTACATTAGAAGACACCGAAAAAATTCTTTCAGGAGACAGTTTAGAGCGAAAAGTAAATATAAGAGAGGTTTATGAGGCCAAAAATTTGGCAAAACTCACTGAAACCTTATTGGAAGAAAATAAATCCAAACTCACCATCAAACTCATTTTAGGTTGGCATAAAAGCTTGCTCACCCACATTGATGACAATATTGTGGGTAGTTTTAGAAGTGGCAAAGAATGGGTAAGGGTTGGCAATCACTTGGGGGCAAATCCGCAATTTGTTCCTGCACTTATGCAAGAGTTGGTAGATAATTACAACCAAAATAAAATCAGCTATTTTTTAGATGCTATTGCGCATTTTCACGCAGAGTTTGAAACAATTCACCCTTTTGTAGATGGTAATGGGCGAATGGGCAGAGTGCTTATCAACTTGCAATTAACGAATGTAGGATTACCGCCAATTATCATTCAAAACAAAAGCAAACACACCGAATACTATCCGCTATTTACCAATTACCAATCAACAATGAAATTTGGCGGTTTTACCGATTTGTTTGCCTTGCTGTTGCAAGAAACATTGCACAAACGAATAACCATACTTACTGCAAAAAAAATAATTCCACTTTCAATATGGGCATCGCAAAAAGCCATTAAACCAAACGTGGCTGCCAACAAAGCCAAAAGGCAAACCATTCCTGCCTTTCGCCTGCGCCAAAAATGGATGATTGCAGAAGAATATAAACCAATTGAACAATAAACGAAGCAGAAACAAGCGCAGAACTTATAGACCCCAAGCTAAAGGCTTGTGGTTGGGACGTTGTAGAAGGTTCTAAAATTCTTCGAGAATACAATATTACCGCAGGTAAAATACAAACAGGTGGCCTAAGAGCAAAAAAGCTCACTGCCAATTATGTATTGGTTTACAAAGGAATTAAACTGGCAGTAGTAGAAGCCAAAAGCGATGATTTAGGCGTAGGCGAAGGTGTGGCACAAGCAACCATCTTCGCATTGCTTAACAACAAACAAAGAGAATTTATAGAGTTTGTATTGAGCAAATACGTTGAGACAGGTGTTGAGGAACTTGACCAAGAGAAACTACCAATCTTGCTGACAAACAAATATCAATCGTTAGAAGATGCCAAAGACATTTTGGGTGACGTTGCAAATATCAGCCAACTTTATTGTGTTACTAAAACGTTGATTTAGCATTGGAATATTGATGACTTCTTCAATGCAAGCCATATACTTGTCAACGATAGCTGGTACCAAATAAATTTTGTTGGCGTTGGCATTTATTTTGCTCAAAAGGTCTTCAATTACTTCGTCTGATTTGATAACTGTATAGTTTCACAACATTTTATCAGTTTCAAAGGTT
>JASGCW010000250.1 GCA_030053945.1 Limnohabitans sp. | reverse complement strand
TTTCGTAGATAGTAATTGACACGTGTTAAACGGTAGAAAGAAAAGCTATTAAAAACACATTGGTGAGAGTTATTTGACAATTCGGTAGAGTGGCGTTAAAATTAATAGACTTGATATTTTGAGTGAAACCCAAAACATAGAATACAAATAGAAGTAGCCAATGGATAATTTTGAAGAATATTTAAGACAGGGCGAACCAAACAAATCAGAAAAAGCAAAAATTTGGAAAACTGCTATCGGTTTGCAACAAATTGACGGACTAAAACCGTCTGACTATTTGATAGAAACTGCCAGGCAAAACATCGAAGGCGACATTACCATTGAAGAAGTAAAACAACGCATTGACAACTACTACAAACAACAGCCAACCCAAACAAATGAAGACCGCACCGAAGAAGCCGACAAAGTTTCGGCACGCATTGCCGAAATGTTGGGTGAAAAGACATTTACGTTTTCGCCCGTAGAATACTTAAATATTCATCGCAGGTTGTTTCAGGGTATTTACAAATTTGCAGGTAAAATCCGCAATTACAACATTACCAAACAAGAATGTGTGTTAAATGGCGAAACGGTTTTGTATGGCAGTGCCGAGAGTTTAAAAGCCACGTTGGAATACGACTTTGAACAAGAAAAACAGTTTAGTTACAAAGGGTTAAGTCAGCAAGAAACGATAGAACACATAGCACAATTCATTTCTTACTTGTGGCAACTTCACATTTTTGGCGAGGGCAACACACGAACAACAGCCATTTTTTTAATAAAATACTTGCGTACATTTGGTTTTAAAGTAAACCACGAATTATTTGAGCAACATTCGTGGTATTTTCGCAATGCGTTGGTAAGAGCCAATTACAAAAACCACACAAAAAACATTCACGCTACAAATGAATTTTTACTGCGTTTTTTCGGAGACCTGTTGCTTGGAGAAAACAATACGCTGCAAAACCGGGAAATGCACGTTCATTGCGCTGACACTGTAAAACCGCAAAATGACACTGTATTTTCTTTGATAAAGCAAAATAAGAACATAACAGCAACTGAAATTAGCGAACGATTGAATATGAGTTTAAGCACTGTAAGACGAAAAATCAAAGACCTTAAAAAGCAGGAAATAATAGAACGTATCGGAAGCGATAAAACAGGTTATTGGAAAATAATTGAAAAATGAAATCAGCCCACGCATTTGGTAGCACATTTGCATTTTTGCAACCGCACAAAGCTAACAAAAAAATGCAAAAGAGCTACCAAGTCAATGCTCAAAAACACCGTAAACAATGGACAACAGAGCAACGATAGATAGAACGCCAGCACACATTAGGTTTGGCATTATTGCAGCTTCACAAATATTGCCTCAGTCCGCCGCGGCGGATTCTTTATTGTGCTTTAGTTCGGGCTATACGTTATATATTTGGCTTATGAATAAAACATCGGCAATATTGCAATCATTTAGCTTCGGTTACGAGCAGACGGAACTAGAAGGCCCCAAAAACGCCAAGCCCTAGCGTTGGTGGCAATTATATCGGGACATCGTGTAAATTATGACAGACAAACAAATAGAAAAAGTAAAAGCTAAGATTGAAAAATATAAAAAAGCATTAGCGGCTGACAAAATCCACCTACTCAATACCTAATGCTTGACGAAAAAAGAAAGCTTGGTTTAGTACAAAAAATTAAAAACAAATTACTAAATTTGATTTAACAAGGGAAGATTTAGGTTTTGTAACTAGTTGATTTACAGAACCTAGTTAGGACGTTAGTCACAATATTTCCGAACCGCTACAATAGACCAACTTTAAACAGAAAAATGTAATTTTGCGACAGAAATTTAACAGACTGTATGAAATTACCAAAATATGAAATTGAAGCAGAAGACTCTTTAGCAGTTTTTGAATTTGTAAGCATTGGAAATAAAGGAAATATTCCAAAACTTATAAAATTTAGTGAAACAACATTAAAAGGTTTTTACAACCTTGCTTTTGGAGACAAAAATTTATTGACAGGTGAAATTGATGACAAAGTAGTTTCAAATAATGGGGACAGCGAAAAGGTATTGGCAACAATAGTTTCATCAGTTTACGCTTTTACAGACAAAGAAAATGAAGCTTGGGTTTATGCGACAGGAAGTACACCTGCAAGGACAAGACTTTACAGAATGGAAATTACAAAATATATTGACGAAGTTAGACAGGATTTTGAAGTTTATGGGTTATTGAATGGAGAATGGGAAGATTTTGAAAAAGACATAGAATATACCGCATTTGTAGTTAGACGAAATAAATAGTAGCTTTGTAAAAATTTAGAAAATGAAAACAATACAAGAATTAAACGAAAAAAAAATTCCAATTGTTAGAGTAAATAACGATTTGAAAAAGTATAAATCAATGCCAATTTTTCAAGATAAAGTTGACAAAGCAAATGAAATGCTAAGAACAATTGGATTGCCTAAACTTTCGACAAAATAATACAGCAGCCAACATTGGGTTTTATGCAAGTTGGGCTTGACGGAATAACAATGAACTTATGTAATGCTATTTGGCTTTTGTTCGGGCTGGACGTACATCGCTGAACTTTTGTTCTTAACTTCAACTTTATATTTTCAATCGGCAGCGGTTGTGGGCAGACGGAACTAGAAGGTCCCAAAAACGGCAATGCCTAGCGTTGGGCGGCTATTTTACCGAGACACCCTACAATTAAAGAATGAGACAGATTTACGGAAAATTGACGACAGAACTTACAACTCATACTACACCAAAGACTGTTGGTGTTGACAATGGATTTCTTGTTTCTACTTTTAGAGATTTAGTTGAACAGGTTGCAAAACTTTCCTTTTTAAACAAAGACTATTTATTGTTTTTTAGAGGACAGAAAAATGATTATCGAAACAAAATAAATAGTTCAACTTTCTATCCAACAATTTATAGAGGAGAATATTTAACTCAACAAGAATTAGATTTTCGATTTGACAAACTAAATAGTGCAAGTAAATTTTTAGTGGAGCTTTTCAAAAAACACAAAATTGAAGGACACTCTGAACTGCGTAGAAAAAGACTAATTCAATGGAGTATTTTACAACACTACGAAGTAACAGAAACGCCTTTAATTGACATTACACAATCTTTAAGAGTTGCTTGTTCATTTGCACAACTATATAATGAAGAAAAGACGGCATTTATA
>JASGCW010000016.1 GCA_030053945.1 Limnohabitans sp. | reverse complement strand
TTTTAGAGGAAAAAGATAGTATTTTGTGTTGGGTTAGTTTTTCAGCAGACCCTAAATTGTTTTTTTAGAACTATTAAAATTACATAAAAAATAAATCTTCAAATAAAATGAGTTCTCCAAAAAATTGGATATATTTTCGACTGATAAGTAATTCATAGTGAATTTAAAATTCTAATATTAAATCCGTAATTTCGGGTGTGTAAAGGTAATTTATTATAATTTATATTGCGTTTTAACTAAAACTATTTAGCTAAAAATAATAACCACCTCCTATGGATACATAACTATAAGTTGGTGTTCCAATTCGTAAGTGTTCATACCCGAGTGAGAAAAATTTTCTGTTCAAATGATATTTTCCTTTGATTTCGAACGAATTAACAGGTTCTGAATTTATTGTACTCCATTGCGCTGTTGCATCAACACTTAGTTTTTGATTCAAAAAAAAGTCTGCATGTAAACCATAATTAAAACCAGCTTTGTTTATACCACTTGCAACTGTGTTAACGCCTATTAAGAATCCAAAGTTAAAGTGTTCAATTCTAACTCGGTCATAGCCTATATTAAACTGAAACATAGCTAATTTTGCAGTTTGACTGTTATCATATTTCTCAAATAATAATCTATTATCAAATTGACCATAAAAATATTGCTTAAAATGAGCTTTTGCTTTAAAGTGATTTGCATAAGACGTATTTCCAGAACTTAAATCTTCTATTAAAAAATTATTTTCTAGATCCAATCTGAATTTTGTTGCATATTTTTCTTTGTTTGTATAATTGCCTACATATTTATCTATGCAAGGATATTTTGCTAAATTATTATGTAAATGATCTTCGTTATCATAATCACCCACAACACTGTAATAGAATATAAAGGAAATAATTTTTAAAAAAAATCCAGCTGTTTCTAAATCCTCTACGGTTGTTGTAGAGCTTTTAGAATTATTATTGTTGTCATTTAGGCTATTGCTGTTAGATTGATTTTCGGTTGAAGACGAATTTGTACTTGATGTTTTTTTTGATTCTAAATCTTTTTTTGAGCGATCTATTTTTTGACCATAAAAATTTATTGATAAAGTACATAAAAGTACTAGGAATGTTTTTTTCATTTTTTTTTGAAGAAATAAATTAGGGTTAAAAATAAATTCCAGCTCCAAAACTTACAAAATTGTATTTTGTGGTATCTATTTTTAGATTTTCAAGTCCTAAAGAAGCAAAATATCTTTTGTGATGATATTTACCTTTTAAATCAAAATTTCGACTTGTAAAACTGTCAGCAAACGACCACATTAAATTAGATTCCAAACTGAATTTTTTATATATAAATGCTTCAGAGTGTAGACCTAAATTAAAACCTGTTTGGTCTATTTTTTTATCAAAATTTGTTATGCCAAATAAAAAGCCTAAATTAAATTTCTCAAATCGTAAGCGATCATAACCCAAGTTAAATTGAAAGTTTTTAATTCTAGACGTTTGAATCAATTCTTTTTGTTGGATAAAATGATGGTCAAATTGTAAATATAAATATTGTTTTAAACGGCCTTTAACTTTAAAATGATTACCAAATGAATTAGAATCACCTATTAAAAAATTATTTTCTATATCTGCCCTAACAATTTTTTCATCAACTATATCTTCTGAGTAGTTACCACATATCCCATCAAAATAAGGATAAGGAGTTAATTTGTTGTTGAGGTGATCTTCAAATTCGTTATCCCCAACAAAAGAATAATAGGTTAATGCTAAAAGAATTTCTATAAATACATCGTCAAAGAAGTCACTATCTTGAATTGTGGTTGAGTTGGTTTTTTCAATTTCGATACAGTCTTTGTTTTCGGTTTTCGTTTGACTGTCAGTATTTTCTATAGAAGCAGTTTCTTGGCTATGTAGCACTATGCTAAAGGAGAAAAATAAAATGAATAAATGCTTTTTCATTGTTTTTTAACTTGAAATTTGATTGTGCAAAAATAGACTCTTTTATAAAATAATTTTTATATGTGTAAAATTTAAATTGTCTTAGGTTATCCCGAAGCTTCGAGAGTATTGCTTTCATTTATTGGAGTTTACTTCATTTAGCATTTATTTTCATAGCTTTTCAGTGAGTATATTTGCTTTCGCAAATTTCTTGTTTATGGTGATTTCATCGAAAAATTATTTTAGTTTAAAGTTTGAAATTAGAGGGTTAGTTTTTTGAGTAGTCTTTAATCTACTGACGTAAGAAATAATCAAAAAGTTAAGACTTAATAGTTCTTTAAAATAGTTAAAACTAACTACATATTTAAATGTTTCCATATGCTATAGCAATCACAAGGCTTGTAAATTGAATTTTGAAATTGCTTTTTTGTTTTTGATAAATAAATGTTGCAATTTTGATTTTAATGCATTGCATTGTCACATATTGGATAAAGGATGATTTATATTCAGGAAATAAAGCAAATTCTTTCAAAAGCAAGACTAAAAACCTATCAAGCAATAAATACTGCGATGATAGAAGCGTATTGGAATATAGGTAAAAAAATTATTGAAGAAGAACAAAATGGTAAAGAACGTGCCGAATACGGTAAAGAAATTATAAAAACGATTTCTATTGAACTCACACGTGAATTTGGAAAAGGTTTCTCAGAACGAAATATTAGAAATTTCAGGCAGTTTTTTATTGCTTTTCCAGAGATTGAGATTTGGCAGACACTGTCTGCCAAGTTGAGTTGGTCTCATTTTCAGTTGGTTTTAAAGGTGACTGATCAAAATGCTAGAATGTATTATCTAAAAGAGGCTTCTGCTAATACATGGTCGGTGAGGACATTAGATAGAAATATTTCAACTTTGTATTACCATCGATTATTATCTTCAAATAAAGAATTGATACAAGACGAGAGCACACAGGAGAAATATAATATTCATGATTTTATAAAAAATCCATCCGTTTTAGAGTTTTTGAATTTGCCTACATCATTGAGTTATACAGAACTTGAACTGGAAAAAGCCTTAATCGATAATTTGCAAAAGTTTATTTTAGAATTGGGTAAAGGTTTTGCATTTGTGGAAAGACAACAGCATATAAAAACTGAAACTGCTGATTTTTATATAGATTTAGTATTCTATAATTATATTTTGAAATGTTTTGTAATTATAGAATTAAAAACTCATACTATTACGCATCAAGACATTGGGCAATTAGATATGTATGTTAGGATGTATGACGATTTAAAAAAACCAGAAGAAGATAATCCTACTATAGGAATTTTGTTATGTACAGAAACCGATAAGACCATTGTAAAATATTCTGTTTTGAATCAAAATAATCAGTTGTTTGCTTCAAAATATTTATCATATTTGCCAACAGAGGAACAACTACAGGACGAGATTGAACGTCAGAAATTTATATTTAAAAGTCAACATAATTTAGAATTATAATTTAATCATATCGTGCAACTGTCAATAATCATACTTAATTACAACGTCCGTTATTTCTTAGAGCAATGCGTTTTAAGTGTTCAAAAAGCACTTGAAGGTATAGATGGTGAGATTATAGTTGTGGACAACGACTCAAAAGACGATAGTTGTGCGATGATGAAACAAAAGTTTCCTTTAGTAAAACTTATTGAAAATAAAGAAAATTCTGGTTTTCCAAAAGGCAATAATATAGGAGTAGTTGAAGCCCAAGGAGAATATATCTGTATTCTAAATCCTGACACCGTTGTTGCTGAAGATACTTTTAAGAAAATACTGAATACTGAATACTGGCAACTGAACACTGGTATAATAGGTTGTAAACTTATAGACGGAACAGGACATTTTCTTCCTGAGTGTAAGAGGGGAGTACCTACACCGTGGGTAGCTTTTACTAAGATTTTCGGCTTGTATAAATTTTTTCCTAATTCAAAATGGTTCAATCAATATTACGCACAACATTTATCCGAAAATCAATCGGGTAATGTTGATATACTCGTAGGTGCTTTTATGATTATGAAACGACAATTGTATCTTGATTTGGGAGGTTTTGATGAGGGATGTTTTATGTATTCAGACGATATCGATTTGAGTTATATGGCGTTACAATCAGGTAAAATTAATTATTACTATCACGAAACCTCAGTTATACATTATAAGGGAGAAAGTACGGTAAGAGACGAAAAATATGTGCAACGGTTCAGAGAAGCAATGCAATTTTTTTACAAAAAGCATTTTGGAAGGAGTTTGTTTTTTGATGTATTTATGAAAATTGGTGCTTTAGTTTTTTCATTGGTAAAAAAGAAACAACAAAAAAATAGTAATCGGAAAATAGATATTATTATATTTTTCTCAAAAGAGATAGAATCTCCCACTCATTTAGTTTTTAACGAGAAGCTGGTTAATTTTGATTTGTTTCAAAATAATGGCAATCAGAATATTGAAATTATTTTTGATACTCGAAGTTTTAGTTATAAAGAGATAATTTGTTTTATGGAGCAACATAAAGCTAATAATTTGATTTTCAAGAATTATATTCCACAATCGGAATTCCTTATTGGTAGTAATAATGCTAATGATATAGGTCAAGTAATAAATTTAACAAAAATTAGTTGATTCGTGGTTTATCGAACGAAAAAATGTTAATTTTGCAACCTAAATACGAAAACACAACTTTAGTTTAAAAATATGGCAAGGTTTGAATTGAAATTGCCCAAAATGGGAGAAAGTGTTGCTGAGGCAACCGTAACAAACTGGTTAAAAAATGTAGGTGATAAGATCGAGCAAGATGAAGCTGTGCTTGAAATTGCTACAGATAAAGTAGATAGCGAAGTGCCTTCTGAAGTAGCAGGGACTCTGGTAGAAATTTTATTTCAAAAAGATGATGTAGTTCAGGTAGGTCAAACTATTGCAATCATTGAAACTGAAGGTGGTGATGTAACTATTGAAGCTCCTAAAACTGAAACTGCAACTGCTCCAGTAGCTGAGGTAATTAAGACAGTAGAGGTAGCTAAGGAAGCTGTTGCGCCAGCTGACTTTTCGTCATCAGATAAATTCTTCTCTCCTCTAGTTAAAAACATAGCTAAGGAAGAAGGGATTTCTTTAGCCGAATTAGAGTCAATAAATGGTTCTGGTAAAGATGGTCGAGTAAATAAAGAAGATATTCTAAATTATATTAAGAATAGAGGTAGTCAAACTAATGTTCAGCATTCAGTTAACAGTGTTCAGCAAAAAGTAACTCCTAAAGAAACAACTCAGACTACACAGGCAGTTCCAGTATCTGTAAATGGTGCTGATGAGATTGTAGAAATGGATAGAATGCGTAAACTGATTTCGAAATATATGGTCGAGTCGGTTCAAACTTCTGCACACGTTCAGTCATTTATTGAAGTTGATGTGACAAACATTGTGAAATGGAGGGATAAAAATAAAAATGCTTTTGAAAAGAGAGAAGGTGAAAAATTAACGTTTACTCCTATCTTTATGGAAGCTGTAGCAAAAGCTTTGCGTGAATTCCCAGGAATGAATATTTCTGTAGATGGTGATTACATCATTAAAAAGAAAAATATCAATTTAGGAATGGCAGCTGCTTTACCTAATGGAAATTTAATTGTACCAGTTATCAAAAATGCAGACCAATTGAATTTAGTTGGTATGGCAAAAGCAGTAAATGATTTAGGTAATAGAGCAAAAGCCGGAAAATTAAAACCAGACGATACCCAAGGAGGTACTTATACAGTGACTAACGTAGGTACTTTTGGATCTGTTTTTGGGACTCCAATTATTAATCAGCCACAAGTGGGAATTTTAGCTTTAGGTGCTATTCGTAAAGTACCTGCGGTTATCGAAACTCCTGAAGGTGATTTCATAGGAATTCGTCAAAAAATGTTCTTGTCTCACTCTTATGATCATAGAGTAGTTGACGGAGCTTTAGGTGGAAGTTTTGTAAAACGTGTAGCCGATTTATTAGAGTCTTGGGATATTAATAGAGAGATTTAAATCTAAAATATTTATAGATATATTAAAAATCCTTTCAAAATTATTTGGAAGGATTTTTTTTATAAGTAGGTCAGAATATATAAAGTGGCACTTTTTTTGTCGTGTTTTGTGAATTAAAATTAAGCAACTTAATGAAATTAAAGTATTTATTCCTGCTATTTTTAGCTTTGGGATGCAAAAGAGCAATCAAAAATGAAGAACAAGTAATAACAAATCAAGATCTAATAAATTTTGGCGCACCAGATATTACTAAAAATACTAATGTTATCACTAAAGCCGATTTGTTAGGTTTTTGGGTTGGTGATTTTGAAGCTGATATTCCTGAAGCTGAAGCGGAAAAATTGTCCAAACGAGATAGTTTGTATTATTTTAATACTGTCAAAAGAATCACTTTCGCTATAGATAAAATTGAAGGTCATTCAATTGAAGGTCATTCGGTTCTAAGTGGGAATATAGCAAAATTTAAAGGGACTTGTAGTGATCAAGAGGATGAATTTAGAATTGTTGTAGACGAATTAGGTACTTCTTCAACCAATGGTAAATTTGAACTTTATATTCAAAAAAATGACACTACTTTATTAGGCAAATGGGTTGCTGATAGTAAAAGAGCAGTTCCTATACATACTAGAAAATTAAATTTAACAAAGCGATTTTTTAAGTATGATCCAGAATATGAGTTAGTAAATAGTTTTAGAAATGTATTGAAGTCAAAAATGATGGAAGAAGAATATGAAGATGTAGATAGTCTTGGAAATCCTATTAAAGATACATACGAGGAGCAAGCTTATTTTTCTACTACTGAAGCTATTTATAAATTAAATCCTTCAAAGGAAGTGTTTACAAACGAACAGGTTGAAAACTTAGCTAAAGCAGATATTTATATTCTTAGAAATTTAATTTTTGCTCGTCACGGCTATACTTTTAGGGACAAACAATTGAGAAGTTATTTTGAGCAACAGTCTTGGTATATTCCTGTAAAAAGCGATATACAAGCTGAATTAACAAAAGTTGAAAAGAAAAATATCGCATTGTTGTTACGTTATGAAAAAAATGCAAAGGAATATTATGATGTTTTTGGGAGATAATTTTTAGGTACAAATACTTTTTTTGATGTTTTTTCCGTTTGCTATATTATTGAAGTAGTTTAAACCATTTCATTAAGTAATTTCTAACTTTTAAACTTTTAGCTATGAAGTATTTGTCATTATTCTTAATTATTGGTGCGCTATTCGGATTTAATAGTGCTATCAAAAATGATATTAAAAAAGAAAAAAATAAAGTTGAGAAGAAAGTATATTATGGAAATCTCAATAAAAATTTACTGATTAATAATAAAGAGGATTTACAAGGTTTTTGGGTTTACGACTTTAAAGATTATGAGGAGGGAAAATATTATGGTAAATTTATTTTTTTGTTTGAAAGAATACATCAAGATAAGATTGAAGGAAAACTATTTCATCAAGGTTTAGTACTCCCTTTAATTTTTAATCTAAACGAGAGTAAGGATATTTATATACTTTCCTGTGAGAAGAATCTAGAGACTATTCCTTATAAAAGTTGGAATCTTGAAATAAATAAAGGTACAGGAGAACTAAAAGGAAGTTTGAAAGCTACAGATTTTGAGAGTATCGTTGAAACTTATTCAATTTCAATTGCTAAAAGAAATTTCAGTTATAATATTAATAATACAATAGAATCCGATTATGTAGATAGCGATAAAACAGGAATGGGGTATAGAAAATATTCGGATATGAAGTATAAGAAATATGAACCTTTAGAAGAAGAAATTCTGCTTAAAAGCGGTAGTGACGAAGTTAAAAAAGAAGCGAAACCTATTGTGAAGAAAAAAATTCCAAAAGGAGAATATAGAGAAGGGTCTTATTCTTCTACAAATGCTGTTTATAAAATAAATCCTTCTAAACAAATATTGAAAAACACATTGGTTGAAAATCTAACCAAAGCTGATTTGTATGTTCTTAGAAATTCAATTTTTGCAAAACACGGAATGATTTTTAAAAATGAAAAATTAAGCGCATTTTTTATGGAACAATCTTGGTATATGCCTATTTCAAATGATGTAACTTCAAGTTTAACAAAGATTGAAAGAGCTAATATAGATGTTATTAAACGATATGAGCAAAATGCTAAAGAATATTTTCAGGTATTCGGGAGGTAATTTTTTTATTTTTTTTCGTTCCATATATAGTTAATCCTTTGTATTATGAGAAAAATGTTTTATCTGTTCTTGATTATTTCAATTCTTAGCTGTAAAAATGCTATAAAAAATGAAAATTCAGAAAAGTTATATGCAAATAATGAGGTAAAATTATTTACTGAGCCAATTCGGATGTCTGAAAGTTTAATAGTAAATTCTAAGGAAGATTTACTAGGCTTTTGGGAATTTGATGATAATAAGGAAATCAACCACAGTTATTTAAGAGGGATTTTTATTTTCTTTAAAAAAAATGAAGAAAATAAGGTGATAGGTGAATTGTATTTATATGGTAGGGTAGAGCCTGTTGTTTTTGATTTAAAAGAAAAAGAAGATAAGCTTTATCTTGATTTTTTAAGTGATTCTGATAAAATTGATTATGAAAAACTACAATTTGAAATTAAAAAGGGGTCATCTAATTTAAAGGTATCAAGTTACAAAATGAGCTTTCAAGAGAAGGAATCAAAAGATGGAGGTTTAAATTTTAAAAAACGTATTTTTTCGTACAATATAAATTCTGTAATCGATAAAAGATTTAGGAGAGAAGATGATGGGAAGACTAAAAGTTACGGAAAACGATATACTGTTTCCAGTGATCAAGTTTTAAAGATTAACCCTTCAAAGTTTTTGTTGAAGAATTCTGAAGTTGAAAATTTATCTAAGACAGATTTGTATATTCTACAAAATTTAATCTATGCGAAACATGGTATGGCTTTTCAAAACAAACGACTTCAGGGATATTTTTTAACATATAATTGGTATTTGCCCTTATATGAAAATGTTGATAAAGAACTTACAGATATAGAAAAAAAGAATATTGATATCTTGAGCAGATATGAACAGAATGCTGTAGATTACTATAAGGTTTTTACAAGATAAATTATAGGTAATGTAAGTAGAAAAATTTTTATAATAATTCATTTAGAACATTTCTAAATTATATATTTCAATAAGCACAATTGAAAATTATTCTTAAAAATAAACTACCAAAATATATACTTTGGGGAAGTTATTTCTACTTCTCCTTTTTGTTATTGTTAATCACACTTCAATATATACCCTATAACACAGATGTAGCTTTTTTGAGAATAAAACAAGATGTGGTAATACACGATTACTATAAAATTGCTTTTTTTACCCATGTGTACACCAGTATTTTTTTGATGTTGTTAGGGGCATTTCAATTTATAGTTTCTGTTAATAGGAAAACAAGAGTATTTCATAAATGGTCTGGAAGAATATATGCCATTATAATCTTATTCCTTTCTGGACCATCGGGTTTGATTATGGCATATCATGCAAATGGAGGTTGGATAGCAAAAACAGCATTTATTATATTAAGTCTGTTGTGGATGTATTTCACAGCTTTGTCAGTAATTTATGCAATGCGAAATAAATTGCAAGAGCATAAAAAGTTTGCTATTAGAGGTTTTGCTTTAACACTTTCGGCTATATCACTTCGCTTGTTTAAATTTTTAATCGTTTTTTTATTTGATTTACAATCTATGGATGCCTATAGAATTGTAGCTTGGTTGGGATGGACTTTTAATTTAATTATTGCAGAATATTTAATTTATCGCCATCATAAGAAAGCTAATTGAAAGTTTTAGAACTGTTAAAAAAGTGAATGTAGGTTTTAAATCACGTTTTTTAATTTGTCTTATGTAAAGAATACTATTTATCTTTGCCATACAAATACACAAAATGGAATTAAAACTGAATAGACCTATTTGTTTTTTCGATTTAGAAACAACAGGGATAGATATTACAAGAGATAGAATCGTTGAAATTGCTGTTGTAAAAGTGTTTCCTAACGGAAATAAAGAAAGCAAAACTTGGTTGGTAAATCCAACTATTCCTATTCCTGCATTTGCCACGGCGGTGCACGGGATAACAAATGAAAAGGTAGCAAACGAGCCTACATTTGCAGAACTAGCACCACATATTCATAATATGATTAAAGATTCTGATTTGGCAGGATTCAATTCAGATAGATTTGATATTCCACTTTTAGCAGAAGAAATGTTGAGATCTGGAGTCGATTTTGATATGAAAAATCGTGTTTCGGTAGATGTTCAAACTATTTTTCATAAAAAAGAAGAAAGAACTTTAGGAGCTGCCTATAAGTTTTATTGTAATGAATCGTTAGAAAATGCTCATAGTGCAGAAGCAGATACGAATGCAACCTACGAAATTTTGAAAGCACAACTAGATCGTTACCCAGATTTAGAAAATGATATGAAAGTGCTTTCTGAATTTACAACTAGAAAAAAATCGGTAGATTTTGCTGGTTTTATAGCTTTAGATGATAATGGGCAAGAAATTTTTACTTTCGGAAAACACAAAGGGACTTTGGTTGAAGAAGTTTTTGATAAAGAACCCGGATATTTTGGTTGGATTCAAAATGCCGATTTTCCTTTGTACACGAAAAAAGTTTTAACAGCAATAAAGTTAAGAAAGTTGAATACTAAGCAGTAAATAGTGAAGAGTAATTAGTAAATAGTCCTTACTGCTAATTACTAATCACTTTTTACTAATCACTAATTACTTAAAAATGAAAATAATCTGCATCGGTCGTAATTATGTTGACCATATATCTGAACTAAAAAATGAGCGTCCTAGCGAACCAGTTGTTTTTTTGAAACCAGATACGGCGATTTTGCCTAAACAATTCCCGTTTGTTATTCCTGAGTTTAGTAATGATGTACATCACGAAGTTGAAATTCTAGTAAAAATCAACAAAGTAGGAAAATATATAGATACCAAATTTGCTCATAAATATTACGACGAAATTGGTTTAGGGATAGATTTTACGGCTCGTGATTTGCAAGCTAAATTGAAAGAAAAAGGCTTGCCTTGGGAAAAAGCAAAAGCTTTTGACGGTTCAGCGATTATAGGGGACTTTTTATCGAAAAAAAATTTCAGTTCCGTAGAAAATATTAATTTTGAATTAAGAAATAACTCACAAATTGTTCAAAAAGGCAATACAAGTCAGATGTTGTGGAAAATAGATGAAATTATCGCTTATGTTTCGCAATATTTTACATTAAAAACAGGTGATATTATTTTTACAGGAACACCAGCTGGTGTGGCAAAAGTAAGCCCTGAAGATGTGTTGGAAGGGTTTGTAGAAGATAGACAATTATTTAAGATTCAAGTAAAATAATGGCAATACATTACAATTTAGCTAAAGTTTATGCGATTTCTGATGATGACGATGATTTCGTACGTCAAATTATTACTCTTTTTGTAGAAGAAGTTCCAGGAGATGTCAAGGGAATTAAAGAAGGTATAAACGAAAAGGATTATGCTAAAGCGTATGGTTTTGCGCATAAAACAAAACCCACTTTAGACTTGTTAGGAATGGATGCGGCTAAAGAAGAAATACTTCAAATTGAGCAGTGGACACGTGATAAAGGAAAGAAGAAAGAAATTAAAGAAGTGTACAGAAGCCTAAAAAGTAGAGTTGATGCCGCGTTAGAAGAAGTAAAAAAAGATTTTAATCTGTAATGTTTAAGGTTGAAAGATTAATGGATTAAAAGATAAAAGGATTTATTTTTTAATCCCTTTGTCTTTATTTACCTCTTTCAACCCTTCTATTTTTAAAATATGAGAGCAACTATTGTTACTATAGGTGACGAAATTCTAATTGGTCAAATTGTTGATACTAATTCAGGATTTATAGCTAAAGAATTAGATAAAATAGGAATTCGTGTTCACGAAATGCTATCAATTTCTGATGATAAACAACATATTTTGGATACTTTATCCAGTCTTCAAAATAAATGTGATGTTGTAATTATTACTGGAGGATTAGGTCCTACTAAGGATGATATTACAAAAAAAACGCTTTGTGAGTATATGGATGACGATTTAGTTATCGATGATTCTGTCTTGAAGCATGTGACTAAATTGATAGAAGATTATTTCAAGCGTCCGATTACGCAATTAAATAGAGATCAAGCGTTAGTTCCTTCAAAATCTAAAGTTTTATTTAATAAAGTTGGTACAGCGCCAGGAATGTGGATGGAAAAGGAAAATACTGTTTTTGTTTCTTTGCCAGGTGTTCCATATGAGATGAAATATCTTATAGAAAATGAAGTTGTTCCGAAATTAGTTGAAAAGTTCAAACGTCCTTATATAATTCATAAAACCCTGTTGACTTACGGGGTTGGTGAGAGTCTTTTAGCAGAACGAATAGAAGAATGGGAAGATAATTTGCCATCGTTTATTAAGTTGGCTTATTTGCCAAGTCCAGGAAGAGTTCGCTTGCGATTATCAGCAAGAGGGAATGATGAAAAAGTATTGCAGGATGCATTAGATTTTCAGATAGCAAAGCTTCAACCTCAAATTTCAGATTGTTTGGTTGGTTTAGATGAAGGAGAAACTTTAGAAGTAGTTGTTGGAAAGTTGTTAGCTAATAAAAATTTGACCATTGCCACAATGGAAAGTTGTACAGGAGGGAAAATTGCATCAACATTGACAGCGATAGCTGGAGCTTCAAAATATTTTAAAGGAAGTATTGTGAGTTATGCGACTCAAGTAAAAGAAGATTTATTAAATATTTCAGAAAAGTTAATTGAAGAGGAATCGGTTGTAAGTGAGGCTGTAGCTATTGCGATGGCTGTAGATGGTCAGAAAAAGTTTAAAACCGACTATGTTATTGCGACAACAGGAAATGCGGGGCCATTGAAAGGAGATGCAGATGCAGAAGTAGGAACAGTTTTTATTGCAGTTGCAACCCCAGAAAAAGTGTTTTCTGAACAATTTGATTTTGGACAACCAAGAGAAAAAGTGATAGATAGAGCCGTTAATAAAGGACTTGAATTAGTTTATAAAGAAATTTTAAAAAACTAATAAAAATATTTTGCTTAATCGTTTTATTTTTTGTTACTTTGCACCCTGATTTTGAATAACGATAAAAGATAAAGCATAATGTCAAGAGTTTGTGACCTTACAGGAAAAAGAGCGATGGTAGGAAATAACGTTTCTCACGCTATGAACAAGACTAAGAGAAAATTCTCTGTTAACTTGGTTAAAAAACGTTTTTACCTTCCTGAAGAAGACAGATGGATTACTCTAAGAGTAGCTGCTTCTACAATTAAAACGATTAACAAAAACGGAATTTCTGCGGTTTTGAAAAAAGCGCAAGCAGACGGATTTATTAAATAATCTGTTCCTAATAAATATATAGCAAGATGGCAAAGAAAGGTAATAGAATCCAAGTTATTTTAGAATGTACAGAGCACAAAACTTCTGGTGTTCCAGGAACGTCTCGTTACATCACGACTAAAAATAAAAAGAATACTCCTGATAGATTAGAGATTAAAAAATTTAATCCAATCTTAAAAAGAGTAACTGTTCACAAAGAAATTAAATAATTTAGAATTTTTATTTAAAAATTCAATAAATAATATAAGTTATGGCAAAGAAAACCGTTGCAACATTACAAACAGCTTCAAAAAGATTATCGAAAGCTATTAAAATGGTAAAGTCGCCAAAAACTGGTGCTTATACTTTTGTTGAAGCTATTATGGCTCCAGAAGAAGTAGATGAGTTTCTTAAAAAGAAATAATTTTATCCATTCAAAATATACAAAGCTACTTTCTTTAGAATGTAGCTTTTTTTGTTTTATATTTGCTACTCAAAATTATACTCGTTCCGTTTACTTTCGGTTTGGGTACATAAGTATTATTTGCTAAAATGAATTTCTTTAAAAAATTATTTTCTTCTGAAAAAAAAGAGACTTTAGATAAAGGTCTCGAAAAATCAAGTACCTCTTTTTTATCAAAATTGACTAAAGCCGTTGCTGGTAAATCAAAAGTTGATGATGATGTTTTAGATAATTTGGAGGAGGTTTTAGTCACTTCAGATGTTGGTGTAAATACAACGCTTAAAATTATTGAAAGAATAGAGGCTCGCGTTTCTCGTGATAAATATTTAGGAACAGAAGAGTTAAATGTAATCCTTCGCGAAGAAATTGCAGGCTTATTGTCTGAAACTAATACAGGAGAAGAAACTGAATTTACCATTCCTGCAAATAAAAAACCATATGTGATTATGGTGGTTGGTGTGAATGGTGTTGGAAAAACTACTACAATAGGGAAATTAGCTAACCAATTTAAAAATGCTGGATACAAAGTAGTGCTAGGTGCAGCAGATACGTTTAGGGCTGCCGCTATCGATCAGTTACAAATTTGGGCAGATAGAGTAGGGGTGCCTATAGTTAAACAGCAAATGGGAAGTGATCCTGCATCTGTTGCTTTTGATACATTACAAAGTGCTGTTTCTCAAGATGCAGATGTAGTAATTATTGATACAGCTGGGCGTTTGCATAACAAAGTAGGATTAATGAACGAATTAACCAAAGTTAAACGTGTAATGCAAAAAGTAGTGAGCGATGCACCACACGACGTTATGTTAGTTTTAGATGGCTCAACTGGGCAAAACGCTTTTGAACAAGCTAAAGAATTTACAGCCGCTACAGAAGTAACTTGTTTAGCAGTAACTAAGTTAGATGGTACGGCAAAAGGAGGGGTTGTGATTGGTATTTCTGATCAGTTCCAAATACCAGTTAAATATATCGGTGTAGGGGAAGGAATTAATGACCTTCAAGTTTTTAATAAATACGAATTTGTTGATTCTTTCTTTAAATAATATGTTTCAGAGTTTTAAATCATTTCATTATTTTTTGTTTGCAACATCTGGATTGTTATTAGGTCAATATTCTAAAAGTCCATATGTTTCTATATTTTTTTACTTTGTAGCCTTGTTTTTATACATTTTGGCTTGGGTAAAGTTTAATAAAGAGAAGAAGAAATAATAATCACTAATCAGGATTATTGTCCGTACGCCTTTCTTATAGCTAAACCGATAGCTTTTGCTAATAATGGTGGAACGGCATTTCCTAATTGGACTAACTGTTTGTTTTTGGGTCCTTCAAAGATAAAATCATCTGGAAAAGATTGTATTCTAGCCATTTCGCGGGCGGTTAAAACGCGAGGTAGTTTCGGATGTATATTAACGCCTCCATGATTCTCTTTTATGGTACACGAAGCTTCGTTCCAAGGACATTTTTTCCAAGCATCAGAGTATCCTTTGTATAAACTTTTACCTTCTTCCAGCTCTAACATACGTTGTGCCATATCAGGACGATGATTCGTAGGAACGTGGTTAAACTCAGCATTTGGTTCTAGATTCATTAAATCTTCAATGGCTTGTCCTGTAGTTACATAATTTTCTGGCGAAAGAAAAGGTTCTGGATGATAATTTGTTTTGTTGATTCTGTTACCTATAAAAATCACTCTATCTCTTTTTTGCGGAACACTATAATCTGCTGCACGTAAAATGGTTACATTCATTTCATAACCAGCCGCTTTAAAATCTTCAATTATTTTTTCTTCAACTTTGCCTTTAAGCATTGTACGAAGACCAGTCACATTTTCACAAACAACAAATTCAGGTTGTAAAGTTTCTACAATTTCTAGTAGTTCTTTGTATAACGAATTTCTAGGGTCATCTATAATCCTATTTCCAGCCATACTAAAACCTTGACAAGGAAAGCCGCCAGCGACAATGTTTAATGGTCTTCCGTTAAGTTGCTTTTGAACAGTATCATAAAATTCTTTTTTCTTTTCTTCGCTTTTGATGTCACCTTCAATAAAGGGATGATCAAAATTACGGCGATAGGTTTTGCCAGCTTCTGGAAACCAATCTAGACCACAAATGCCGTGCAAACCTGCTAATTCAAAGCCTTTAGTAATTCCACCAGCACCCGAAAATAAATCGACAAAGGTAAGTTCTGATTTTTTAGGCTTTTTCCAATTGTCATATACATCAACCCAATTGATGTCATCTTTATGATTGTTTTTGTATGTTCTGGTTGATTGTTGTTTAGGGTTTACGATTTGTGTGGTTTCTTCTGTTTCTTGTGCCGCTTTCTCTATTTGATTTTTAAAATTTTCCAAAGCTTCTTGTGAAATTTTATAAACTCCTTTAATTTTTATAGAATCCAATTCGCCACTTGCAATATACCTACGAACAATCTTTTGAGAAATCCCAAGCGCATCTGAAACATCAGTAATTCCGTAAAATAAAGTATCGTGAGCTAACTCTGAATTCATAGTATTCCTTTTTGGGCAAAAATAAGAATTTGGTTTCTATATTCAGATTGTGTAAATTGAAATGTTTTAAACAAAAACTATGACTTCTAAAGAATTTGAAAAACTTTCTAAAGATTTGCAAAACCTAGCAAAAATAATTCCGTTGCATTGGGGACAAATTCAAAATGATAAAACAGATGGTCTTGTAGATATGTTTTCTATTTCTAGTTTTGAAGAATTAGAACATAGTGTACAATCATTAGAAGATGAAATTAAAAATTATTTTCGTCGCCGCTGGTTTATATGGAAATGTGCTCAATGTGACGAATATTTATTTTCTGTAAATAAAAATGTTAGTCCTAATCCTAATTCTAGAGATCAATCGTATGATATTGAATTTTTTAATGATACAAATTTGCGATTTGATGTAAAAGGAACTGTAATTCCAAAAGAATTTAGAAATGAAATAAATACAATTATAGAGAAGCCTCAACCTATGATTGATTTTTTTTATCAAAGGCAAAGTACAGGTGTTCGTAGTTTTTACCAGAACCGACTATTTATTATTCATCATTCTTTCAAAAAACAAGAAAGGGAGATGTATTTGCGTTGTCATTGGGAATTTAAAGAACAGGTCTATAAATTAATAACTCAGCAAATACAAACAAAAACCGATTTCTTAAAATACAAAGAATTCAAAATAATAGTGCTTTTCCTTTTTGAAAATGAGAATGGCAGTTTTGAGTTTAAGATGTTATAACTTCCATTTCTTTTGATAAGGATACATTTCATATACAGCATTATCTTCGTTTATGTTATATCCTTTCAATGCATCTTCTTTAGCTTCTTTAAACAACTTAGAGGATTCTTCATTTTTTTCTAATCGGGCTAAGCAAATAGATTTGTATAATTTTGCTTCAGAAAAATTAGAATAAATTTTTAATGCTTTGTCAAATATAGCTATTGCCTCCTCCCATTTGTTTTGTTCAAAAAGTGTTATACCATAGTAAAAATAGGCGGTATGGTGCTCTAAACCATTTCTTTTTTGATAAAGTTCGTCAATGTATTCTTTGAAATATTCTTGGGCAGTTGGAATCTCATCAAGTTGAAGATAACAAAGACCAATATAGAAATTGTACGAATGATCCATTACATAATCATTCCCAAATTTTTTCTTACAATCTTCAAAATCTATTAAGGCTTCTTTGTAGGTTTTTGCAAATATACATTTTATAAAAGCTCGATACGATTGCCATCTTTTTGCATCATAAAAAACAGCTCTATCAATATACTGCATACCTACTTCGTATTTTCTTGCTTTAAAATAAGGCATTGCTTTTTGTTGCCATAAATAAGCAATAGTGCTATCTCTTTTTAATCCTTGATCAAGACAGTTTTGCCATTTGTCCATAGCGAAAGTATAATTGTATTTTTCCGCACAATCTGTTAGGAATTCTTTTACAATAGCATCTTGTCTGACTTTTTTAGCTTCGGGTGTTTCATTCAACGATGTGTTTTTTTGAGAAAAAGTTATTAGCGGAATAAATAGTAGTGTCGTAAATGTAATAAAACAGTGAAAGGATTTCATTTTTTAAGTTTGTTAAGTGAAAATTGTAATTAAATTTTATTTTTTAGGATTTCTAATTCTGCTTAAAGTTTCTAAAGTGATTCCTAAATAGGAAGCGATGTGGGTTAGCGCTACTCTTTGAGTAATATTTGGTTCAATTTCTAATAAGTTTTTGTATTTCTGTTGTGCAGTTTCAAATTGGATTGATGAAATTCGTTGTTGCAATTGTAGCATTGTTTTTGTGATAATAATTTTTCCTAATCTGTCAAATTCGATATGTTTTTCAGACAATTCTAAAATGTTTTCTCTTGACAACTCTAAAAGTATGCTTTCTTCTAGTGTTTCAATGAAATGAGGACTTGGGACGAATTGAAAAAAACTATTGATAGAACAAATGAAATTATTTTCAAAAGCAAACCAATCGGTTATGTCTTTTCCGTCTTTTAGATAAAAAGCTCTTGCTGCTCCTTTTGCAATAAAATAGGTTTTATCAGCATTTTGACCTTCAAGTACAAGTTTGGTATCTTTTAAAGGAGTGATTATTCTAGACGTTTTTATGATTTCCTCTTTACAATTTTGAGATAGTGTGATATAATTTGACTCTATTTTGCTTATTATGTCTTCTATTTGCATATAATTTTGCTAAAATGATTTAGAAAAATGCATTTGTATAGATTTTCTAATGAAAGTATCATCAGGTTTGCATACATAGCATAATTTTCAAAGTTAGAAAAACTTTATCATTATTTACTAGCAATGTGTAAACTCGAATATATGAGCTAAGTTTTAATAAACGTTGTAATTTATTGGAATAGAAAAATCATATCTGCCACCCATAAGAGAAAATAGTATTATAAACGTTAGCAAGGCAAAAAAAGCGGTAATTAAATAAAAATGTATAGTAGCATTTTTGATGCCTATTCTTGAACTTATTTTGTTTTTATGTATGTTAGCAATATGGATTCCCATTGCCATAACACCTATTATATAGTATGGTACAAAATAGTATAACCAAGGTTTTTGATTTACAACCCTAGCGGCAAAATAGAAATTTGTATCAAATTCATATATAAATCGTTGCCCGATTGTGGCAGGGATATGTTGGATTAAAAAATAGGCAATTGCCAAACCTGTGTAGTATTGAATTTTTTCATAGGTATTTTTGTTTTTCTTTTTTCTTAAATCGAGTAATAGTTTTATTCCTGATACGATTTGAAATAAAAAACAACCAATTAATATGACTTCGATAAATGGGATTCTGTAAACTTGTCTTAGTGTATCTAGACATTTTTGATGTTGTTCGATTCCAAACCAAGCCATAGAATGATTAATAAGATGCGATAGTATAAAAATAGATGTAGTAATTCCAGTTATTCTATGGATATTTTTCATACGAATTGTGTATTTTACTTAGTTGTTTTACAAAAGTAGGAATACATAAACGGAACTCATTTGATATATATCAAATTCGTTTTTCGTAGGTAAGAGCTTTTTTTTGTTGTAAGTATTATTTGCTTGTAGAATTCTTGTTGATTTAGTATTAACTTCGAATTAAAGCTAAACTTGCTTTTGTTTAATGTTTTTAGAATTGTTTTTTAAGAGAGGAGTTGTACTATAATTATGTATGTTTTTGAGGTTTTGATATATTATTTCGATTTTCTTTTCCTCAAATATTTACTAAATATATTTATATATCGATCATCAAATTTGACCAAAGTTATTTTATCCCATTCTATTTCTGTTTCTTCTTCATCTAAAAAACCTTTTGCATCAAAATAATTTATGAAAACTGATTTTTTAGTTATTTTTGTTATTGGACCAATATCAAAAGTTTCATCTTCGGGATTTTCATTTTCAATTATTACCTTAAATCCACAATTTTTAATAGATTCAAAAATAGTTTGCCAATTACTAAGTTCTATTTTGTGCTTTAAACTGACTTTTTCAATAAGTTTTTCGCCTTTTAATATTTTTTCATAATACTTGTCATTATTATTATATCTAATTTCTTCAATTGTTGAAATAGGAAATATAAAATAACCTAAAATATCAAATTCATTTGATTCTTGAAGAACTATGAAATTTTCGGAATAACCAACGATAAATCCGCTTGTTTCTCCACGAGAATTTTTTGCAAACTCTCTCAGTATCTTGCAATACTTTTTGTTTTCATAATGATATTTAATCTTTGATATTTTTTCTTCCATTTGTTTTTTTGCATTACTATCTGTTTGTGAATGACTCACAATTTTTTTCAATTTTATATAGCACAATAGGAATTATGTTTTTTTGATTTTGGTTGTAATTCTTTACAAAAAAAACATTCTATTTTTGACATTATCTCAGGGGTTAATGGTTCCTGCATATAAATTGAAAACTTAGTATTTGCAAGTTTTTTATTACAAAGTTAATTAGTATATACTCTAGTCACTTTATCTATTCCGTCTATTTTTTTGATGTTTTCAATCATTCTTTTTAAGATGGTATTATTAGGGACAACTACAGTCAGTTTGCCTGTAAAAATACCTGCTTCTCCCGAAAGTGCTATACTTTGTATGTTTACGTGCATATTATTCGAAATAATTCTTGTTATTTGATTGGTTAGTCCTATTGTATCCATTCCAGTAATTTCAAATGTTGCTTTGAATTCTTGTTGGCTAGAGTCTATCCATTTTGCTTGCATAATACGATAAGCATAATTAGATTGTAAGCTTATGGCATTTGGACAATCTTTTTTATGGACTTTGATACCTTCATTGATAGTTACGAAACCAAAAACCAAATCACCTGGAATAGGGTTACAGCAGGTTGATAATTTATAGTCCAATCGGTCTTGTTCTGTCCCAAAAACTAATAAATCATATTTGTTTGTAATTTCTTGTTTTTGAATATGCTCAGGAATAGGTGTATTCTTTTTGATTTTATTTTTGAAGAAATTGATAAATGTATTATTCTTCTGAGCAGCAAAATCTTTAAGTTGTTGATTGTCTATAGAACCAATACCTACTCTGTAAAATAAATCCAGACTTGTTTTTAGTTTTGAAAAAGCAACTAATTCGTTTATTGTTTGTTCATTTACGGTAAGTTTTAGGTGTTTCAATTTACGAGCTAATAATTCTTTCCCATTTTCAGCAATTTTTTTAATGTCTTCGTTGAGGACATTTCTAATTTTATTTTTAGCTCTAGATGTAGTTACATAATCCAACCAGTTTATGGTTGGTTTCTGGTTAGGAGAAGTAATGATTTCAACCTGATCACCACTTTTTAAAACGTAATTTAGCGGAACTAATTTTCCATTTACTCTTGTTCCTCTTGTTTTAACCCCAATTTCCGAGTGAATACTGAATGCAAAGTCTAAAGAGGTTGCCCCTTTTGGTAAGGATTTAATTTCCCCTTTTGGAGTAAAGACATAAATTTCTTTAGCATACAGATTCATTTTAAAGTCTTCGACAAAATCGACTGCATTAGTTTCTGCATTTTCTAAAGCCTCTTTTAAAAGGTTTAGCCATGTATCAAGCCCGCTTTCTTCGGTAGCTCCTTGTTTGTATTTATAGTGTGCTGCGTAACCTTTTTCGGCGATTTCATCCATACGCTCACTTCGCACCTGAATTTCAACCCATCGTCCTAAAGGCCCCATAACAGTTATATGAAGCGCTTCATAGCCTGTAGATTTTGGCGATGAAATCCAATCACGTAATCGGCTAGGGGAAGGGCGGTAATGATCTGTAACTATAGAATATATTTTCCAAGCTAGGAATTTTTCATCGTGAGGATTAGCTTTATAAACGATACGTAGTGCAAATTTGTCATATACTTCATCAAAAGTAACATTTTGAGCAGCCATTTTTCTACGAATAGAGTAGATGGATTTAGGACGACCTTTTATAATGTATTCGACACCTTCTTCGTCGAGTGATTTTTTTAAAACATCAGAAATGCTTTTTATGTAAGCGTCTTGCTCCTCTTTTGTTTCTTTTATTTTGCTAACTATGTCATTGTAAACTTGTGGTTCGGTATATTTTAAACCTAAATCTTCTAATTTGGTCTTGATATTGTATAAACCCAACCTGTGTGCTAATGGTGCATAGATGTAAAGTGTTTCTGAGGCAATTTTTTCTTGTTTGTACTCTGCCATAGAGTCCATCGTTTGCATATTATGGAGTCTGTCGGCTAATTTTATAATGATTACTCGAACATCATCGTTAAGAGTAAGTAGCATCTTTCTGAAATTCTCGGCCTGCATTGAGATATTCATATCTTTTTTAACCTGAGAAATTTTAGTTAATCCGGCTACTAATTGTGCTACTTTGGGGTTGAATTCTCTTTCGATATCTTCTACTGTAATGTCTGTGTCTTCCACTACATCGTGCATAAGTGCTGCTGCAATAGCGGTAGCTCCTAGACCAATCTCGCTAGCGACAATTTTTGCAACTGCAATAGGATGAAAAATGTAAGCTTCACCAGATTTTCTTCGTTGGTCTTGGTGTGCATCTACAGCAAAATCGAAAGCTTTGCGTATAAGTTTTTTGTCATCTGTAGAAAGCGTTTGGTAACTTATACGTAGTAATTCTTTATATTCTTGAGCAATTGCTTTGTTCTCTTTTTCGATATCTATTTCAACCATTGGGACAATCATTTTTCTAAAGTTACAAAATTGAAAGCAAAATTACAATACTAAAAACCGCGTTGTCGTTTTGCTTCATAAATTAAAATAGCCGCAGCCACAGATACATTCATACTATCAATTTCGCCTTGCATAGGGATAATGATATTTTGGGTGGCATTGTCGCGCCATTCTTCTGATAATCCTGTGGCTTCTGTACCAACAACTAATGCAGTTGGTTTAGTATAATCTTGAGTGTGGTAGTAAGTTGAATTTTGTAAAGTTGCCGCGTAGAAATTAATTTTTCTTTCTTTCAAAAAAGAAATGATTTCAGATGTTGTTCCTGTAGCAATTTGATTGGTAAATAAACAACCTACACTAGAACGTACGATGTTTGGGTTATACACATCACTTTTTGGGTTAGCAATAATGACAGCATCTAGTTTTGCTGCATCGGCAGTACGAAGCATTGCGCCTATATTTCCTGGTTTTTCAGGTGCTTCGGCTACTAAAATAAGTGGATTTTCGGGTAGTTTTAAATCTTCTAAAGAAAACGATTTTGTTTTGGCAACTGCTAGAATTCCTTCTGTGGTATCACGATATGCTAATTTTTGATAGACTTCTTTCGAGATTTCAATTGTTTCTTTGGATTGAAAGATTGAAAGATTGAAAGATTTTGGTATTAGCTCTGAACAAAATAAAATGGTATCGATTGCATAACCACCTTTTACAGCTAATTCAATTTCACGAATACCTTCAATAAGAAAAGCACCCGTTTTTTTACGTTCTTTTGCTTTTTCTTGAAGTAAAACTAAAGATTTTATATATGGATTTTGAACTGAGGTAATAATCTTATTCATTTTTACTGCATTCTTTTTGCAAAGAAAACAATTATTATAAGATTCCCCTAGATTTGATTTCTAAATATTTATTGATGGTGTCTAAAGTAAGATTTTCAGGTTGAGTTAATACAGAATATATGCCATATTTTTTTAACTCATTTACAATTAAACGTTTTTCAAAAGCAAATTTTTCTGCAATTACTTTATCATAAATTTCTTGAATGGTTTCGGTTTTTTTGTTGATTAATTCATTTAATTCTGTATTGTTAAAAAATACCACTACAAGTAAATGATTTTTTGCTATTCCTTTCAGATATGGTAATTGTCTACGTAAGCTATCCATAGTCTCGAAGTTGGTATATAAAATAATTAAGCTTCGATGTGTAATATTCTTTTTTATATCAACATATAATCGGCTATAGTCGCTTTCAAAAAAGTTGGTTTTAATATTATATAAAGCTTCTAAGATTTTTTGCATTTGCCCTGAATTTCTTTCGGCAACAACTCTATTTTCAATTTTTTTAGAAAAAGAGAAAAGTCCTGCTTTATCGTGTTTTTTGATAATAATGTTAGATAAAACAAGGGTGGCGTTTATAGCATAATCTAATAAACTTAGACCGTTAAATGGCATTTGCATAACCCGTCCTTTATCTATTATCATATATACAGTTTGTGATTTTTCATCCTGAAACTGGTTAATCATTAGGCTGTTCTTTTTTGCCGTAGCTTTCCAGTTTAAAGTTCTAAAATCATCACCTTGGACATATTCTTTGATTTGTTCAAATTCCATAGTATGTCCTATACGTCTAATTTTTTTGATGCCGTATTGATACAAATTATTTGAAAATGCCATTAAATCATATTTACGTAATTGTATATAAGACGGATAGGTAGGAACCATTTTGTTACTATCAAAAATGTATCTCTTTGCTACTAATCTAAGTGGTGATGATACATAGATGTTTAAATTGCCAAAAGAATATTCACCTCGCTCTGTGGGGCGAAGTTTGTATTGTATTGTTTCAGTGATATTAGCTCCAATTTTTTTAATTAGTTCAAAATCTCTAACTTGAAATTGAAATGGAATCTCATCAATTATTTTGATAAAAGTGAGAAATGAGTACTTATTTGTTATTGTTAGTGAAATAGTGTTTTGATCACCATTAGAAAATTTTTCGGGAGTTTCTCGACTAGCAACAATTCCGTTTTTTAACAAAAATACAAGTAAAACATCTATACCAAAAAAAGTCAATAATGTGAAAAGTACATACCAAACAGCAGTGTATAAATTAGGAAAAATAAAAGCAACACAGAACAGTGTTATTACTCCTATTAAGCAATAAAAAAATAGATTGTTTATGTATAATCTTTTTATAATCTTCATTCGGTTTTAATTTTTTGTTGCGGGTTATTTAGACGGTGTTGAAGTAGTCAGTTATTTGTTTTACGGATAAATTGTGAGTTATCGTTTGTGAGTTATTTTGATTAGGCATAAATCGTCTGTTTATTATATTTTACTATTCAATTTCATTTTTTATCACTGTACACACAACCCACAACCCACAACTCATAACAGACAACTGATAACCAATTCATTCAACTCTCCAATTTTGTTCAACGTATTTAATAAAGTTATAAATTTTTCCTCCTAAATCCTCATAGCTTTTTTCTAAATCCTGATTATTTGTCATTCTGTCTTTATAAAGGTTCTGAATTTTATGAATATGTGCTATTGTCTCTAAACAACTAGAATGTGAATACACTAAAAAACGTATGAAATCAGCTTTATATCTTCTTCTACCGTAGCCTTCAACTATATTTGATACAATAGAGTCAGATGATCTTCTAATTTGGCTACCAAGTTCATATAATTCGTATTTGGGCAATAGCAATGAAGCTGCGTGAGTTTTAAAAAATAGTTCCAAACTTATCTTGTAAATTTCTAAATCTTTATAACTACTCATAATTCATACAAATAAACTCAACTAATTCACAACTCATAACTTTTTCCGTAAAGTAAAAGACCCACATCTCATAGCCGACAACTTAATCACAAAGTAACTCACTCACAACATTATCTAGGAATCTCTACTGAATCTATAATTTGTTTGATGATTTCGGTGCTTGTTAAACCTTCCATTTCTCTTTCAGGAGTAATGATAATTCTATGTTGAAGTACAGGGATAGTTGCGTCTTTAATGTCATCTGGAGTGATAAAATCTCTCCCTCTAATAGCAGCAAAACCTTTAGCAGCATTTAAAATAGCAATTGAAGCCCTTGGAGATGCTCCTAAATAAATGAACGCATTTTCACGTGTATTGATTACTATTTTTGCAATGTATTCCAGTAGATGAGGTTCAACAATAATCTGTTTAACTAAAGATTGATATTCTTGAATATTAGTTTTTGACAAAACGCTTAAAACCTGATCTAGTTTGCTATTGTTTTGTAATTGGTGTTCTCTTTGTAAGATATTAATTTCTTCATTTAGTTGAGGATAATCAACGGTGACTTTGAATAAAAAACGGTCAAGCTGAGCTTCTGGAAGTCTGTAAGTACCTTCTTGTTCTACAGGGTTTTGTGTTGCAATTACTAAAAATGGTGAATCCATTTTAAACTGATGTCCATCTATAGTAATTTGTCTCTCCTCCATTACCTCAAATAAAGCTGCTTGGGTTTTAGCTGGAGCGCGGTTAATTTCGTCTATAAGCACAAGATTTGAGAATATTGGTCCTTTTTTAAATTCAAATTCTGATTTTTTTAAATCAAAGATTGAAGTTCCTAATATATCCGAAGGCATTAAGTCTGGCGTGAATTGAATACGGCTGAAATCTACATTTAACGTTTTAGCCAACAATTTAGCCGTGATTGTTTTAGCTACACCAGGTACACCTTCTATAAGCACGTGTCCATTTGATAAAATAGCTACAAGTAGCTGATCTATTACTTTTTCTTGACCTACAATTACTTTTCCAACTTCTCTTTTAATATACATAATATCTCTATTGAGTTGTTGTAAATCAATTCGGTTTTGAAAATTTATATCTCCAGATAGATTAGAATTTTGTGCGTTAAATATATTTTCTTCCATAGTTACAGAATAATTTTTTCTATTGCGTTAGTAATTTTTATTAAGTCCTGCTCTACACTTTGATTAGGGCTGTTTTTATGGTACTTTATCAGGTTTACCACAGTTTTAATATCTTCTAATTTTTTTCCTGACTTTTGATGTAAACGATTTATGAAGTTTTCATCTAAAGAAGAAGTGTCTATCAAAAAATCGTTCCTTACTTTGTCAAGAAAATAAATTATTTTTTTATCGATTATATTTTCATAATCTTCTTCCTGTAGGTAAAGATTTCCAATCGTTTTTATGAACTCTACAGATGTATTTGATAGAGGTTTGATTATTGGAACTATCCTTTGTTTGCGTTTTGCATTAAAAATAATGAATATGAGTATTCCTAAAAGTAATAACCACCAAGCCCATTTTAGAGCAGGTTGACTTAGGATAAATCTCATAGGTGAATTAGAAATACTACTCGAAGATTGTTCTTGCGTAGTGTACCAGTATATATTTCCTCTTGGAATATAGCTCAAAACATTTTGAGCATATTCATAATGATTTCCTTTTAATAAATGGAAATTAGTAAATGCCGCTGGTTGGCAATGAAGCATAATTTCACCATCCATAAATTTTACTTTGATAAAGTTAATTTTAGGAGTGTCAATTCGTACATAACCTAACGCGGTAGTTTGAGAGGTATCTATTTTATCAAAATAGCCAAAGCTGGCACCTTCGTCAATAAAATATTCTTTTTTACCTAATTTAGAATTTAAGGTACCATTGTAGAATTTTGACGTATCATAATAATCTGTTGCTAAATTTAGTTTTAGCGTATCTAAGAGTACTCTAGGGAAATCTTTTGAACTAATAAATGCTTTGTTTCCATAAGAAACATAGGTCAGAAGTTCATTGATAGATTCTGTGTCTATATTAGCTACATCATCTACATATAAGAAAGTACCGTTTTTAAAATAACCTGATTCAATTGTGTCATTGTAGTTATAGTTTGAAGTAAAAAACTCATAAGGTGTTGTATTTATTTTTTCAATTTTCGAATTTTTAAATAAACTTCTACTTTCTTGATCGAAAACATAAAGACCAAAAGGGATTTTGTCATTCAAAGAATAGGTTGGTCTCCAATCTATAGGTTTAGGTCGTTTAGAATCAATAAACGCTACACCCACGATTAGTAAGACTAAAATTATGATGTATATTTTGAGCGTTTTATTCATTATCTAATCGTTGAATATGTATTTTCAAAGTTTTGTTTTGTTTTTTGATAAGTCTCATTTGTAATATCAAATTCACCATACCATATATAACTATAGAGATAAGACAAATAGTTATATTTTTCTTTTAGAATATCGTTCTTAATCTCATAACTATAATCTGCATTTGTTTTTTCAGGATGCCAATCAATAACATTTGCATCAGTCATTTTTTTAAGAAGCCATAGATAGAGATATCTTGTTGCAAGACGTATATCACCGTTTGCCTCAGCTTCAGTAATTAGTTTTCTAAAATCAGCTAAGTGAATGTTTTTTTCAACTTCTTCATAATCAATAATTTTTGATTTTGAATTTCGGGAAAAAATCCAACTACCTTCCTTGTTGATTAGAGCTTTAGCTATCAAATAGACTACAAAAGCGATAATTAAAAAAACAATAACCCTTATAATAATACCTAAGAAATTTGCGGTTTTTGTTTTATCTACATTTTTTGTTGTTCCGTTTAAAAGATTACCTAGCCATTCTAAAAAACGATCCCAAGCATTTTTTTCAGGAGTCTTAAATTCGTATATAAATTTATCGTCAGTATATTTTGACTTAAAATTTTTTTCAAAAGTAGCCTTGTTTATATATTCTTGATCAGTTTTTATTTTAGGGTCAATTGTAGATAAAGTATCTTTTCCATAAATAGAAAAGGTACATAAAAGAAAAAATATATAAAGTATTTTATTCACCATTACCTATAAGCTCAAGTTCGTCGTTAGATTGTTTTAATTCTTTATTTTCTACTTGACTATAATAAATTAAAACTTGTTGGATAAAAAGAAAGTTTTGAAAAATAAGACCAACAAGCATTGATAAAATCAATATAAAAACCATTAAGATTGAAAGTGAGTTAAAAGAATCGTTTTGGCCAAACGTATTTATAAAATCATTACCAGTAGTAAAAAAAGATGCCTCACCTAAAAGAGATGGGGTAATTGTAATAATCATTTGTAAAATGTAAATGATGAAAAATGTAATTAGTGTTGCACCTGTAGTAGGCCAAAAATTGTTAAACAACATTTTAAAACCATTACCCAAAGCTTTAAAAAAATCATTTTTTTCGATGATATAATCATTAAAACATAAACTAACGAATACAATCATTGCAGGAATAGTTATAAAAAATAAAGGTATTCCAATTATTAAAAAACTTAGAAAAACATTAAAAAAGAAAATTATCACGATTATTGGAAATATAATAAAAAAGGAGGCTATAGGAAATAAGATTAGTCGACCAAAATGCTCCTTAAAAGAATTAATTATATCTTTTGTTTCAAAATTACTCCCTTTTTCCTGATATAGTTTAGCATATATAGTTGGGAAAGCATAACAAAGCATACCCATAATAATCATTAGAAGTACTAATACTATAGCAGAAAGTGAAAAAATAAGTCCGTTTTGCGCTATATAATTACGCATATAATTATCATTAGTAAGGTGTTGTGAAAAAGCTAATTCTGAAAATAATTTTCCAAAAAAATAAAAAAGCACACAAAGAATCATCAAAAAGACTCCGTTAATCACAAAGTAATTTTTAAAATAATGCTTTCCTAATTTTTTGAAAAAATCAATCGTATCAGAAATATAATCACCGAATTTTCGATCTTTATATAGTTGGAACATAATGATAATTTAATTTTTTGGTTACAATTCGAGGGTAAATTATATAGTAATAAGAGATGATAGATAAAGTACTTAGAATAATCAACGAGCTTAACCATATTGGCATATCAATCGAATATCTTGTAATAAATCCTTCTAAAAATCCTGCAGCAATGGTAAAAGGGAAAGTGCTTAAAAATATTTTAAAGCTGTCTTTAAAACCTATTTTGAAACTATTCATTCTAGAGTATGTTTTTGGGAATAGTATTGAGGCACCAAGAATAAATCCAGCCATACTTTCTATAACAATACCAAAAATTTCCATTGCTCCATGTATCCAAATTCCTCTAACACTTTTCCAAAATACGTGCTGTTCGTAAAAGAAGTATTGGAATGAGCCTAGCATAATTGAGTTTTGTAAAAATATTTTAAAAGTACCTAATCCTCCAATAATGCCCCAGATATAACACATCATACCTACATAAAGATTATTTATTGTGATCCCAATAAAACTTCCCCAGTTACTGCCTGATTTGTAAACGGCTACAGGATTACCTTCTTTTATGTTTTCTAAAGTTTGATTTACATAATTATCTCCTAAAATTAGTCTTACAAAATCAGCATCATATTTTGCAGAAATAACTCCTATTGCGGTAAAGACAAAAAATAATATAAATGAAAAAAATAAATATCGTCTATAATGATATACTAGCAAAGGAACTTCGGTTTTAAAAAATTCTTTAATTCTATTTTTTTCAGTTCTTTTAGTTTTGTAAATGCGTTGAAATATTTGAGAAGCTAAATGATTTAAATAAACAACTGTTTTACTCTTTGGATAATAAGTTTGTGCATAGGCTAAATCATTTACGATTTGAATATACAAATTCGCAATTTCATCAGGATTTTTTTTAGTTTTGCTAAAAATAGCTTGCTCTAGCTCCAGCCATTTTTCTTTATTTTGTTTTATAAATGCAACCTCTCTCATATGTAGAGAACAAAAATATAAATAATGTCAGAACTTTCAATAAATACTTCTCAAAATGTTACCATCAAATTCTTTGCTGCATCTGTTGGTGAAAGAATTCTTGCAGGTTTTTTAGATATACTAATAAAACTAGCTTATGTTTTTTTTATTATGTATTTTGTTGTGAATCTTACAGGAATAGGTATTGTGATTAGTGGGCTAGATGATTGGTCTGCGGGAGCTATTTATATTGTTTTGTTTTTTCCTATATTTATTTACTCGCTTGTATTAGAAAGTTTACTTGAAGGTCAAACCATAGGAAAGAGAATAGCAAAAATTAAAGTAGTAAAAATAGATGGCTATCAAGCTTCTTTTGGAGATTATTTTACTAGATGGCTTTTTAGAATTGTGGATAATAATATCTTATTTGGTGTTATTGGTATTGTTGCAATGATTATGTCTAAAAAGGTGCAACGCTTAGGCGATATGGCATCTGGAATAGCTGTGATTTCTTTGAAAAATAATGTGAATATTTCACATACCATTTTAGTAGATATTGAAGCTGAGTACAAACCAACCTATCCTTTGGTTATTAAACTTTCTGACAATGACGCTAGGATCATTAAAGAGACTTATAATAGAGCTCTAGCACAAAATGATTTTGATTTAATTGGAAAGTTGGTTACTAAAGTAGAGACTGTTACAGGAATCAAAAAGCAAGATGAAAGTAATCGTGATTTTATTAAAATCTTATTAAAAGATTATAATTATTATACACAAAATATGTAGTTCTTGAGTCAATTTAAAATTCAAAAATATAATCCTTCTTGTAAAGAAAAATGGGATAAGTTTGTAACTGATTCTGTTAACGGTACTTTTTTATTTCATCGTGATTTTATGGAATATCATAGTGACTGTTTTGAGGATTTTTCCTTGCTCGTTTTTGATCATAAAGAAAAGCTTATATGTGTTTTACCTGCAAATCGAGTAGGGAACCAAATTCATTCTCATCAGGGACTTACCTATGGAGGGCTGGTTTACAATGAACTTAAATTAGCTAAAATTATAGTCATTTTTAAAGAAATATTATTTTATTTTAATTCCAAAGGATTTGAAAAAATACATATCAAATCTATTCCAAGTATTTATCATAAAAGACCAGCAGAAGAGTTGTTATATGTTTTGTTTTTAGCAGAAGCTAAACTACAAAGAAGAGATTCTCTAGCTGTTTTAGATTTAGAATCTAGTTTTAAATTAAGTGTAGATCGTAAAGCAGGTATAAAAAAAGGAAGAAAATATAATTTAGAAGTAAAAGAAACTGCTAAATTTGATACATTTTGGAATGAGATATTAATCCCAAATTTAGAGAAAAAACATAATGCAAAACCTGTTCACACCTTGAAAGAGATAAATTTACTGAAAGAAATGTTTCCTTTGAATATACGCCAATTTAATGTTTATTATGAAGGTAAAATTCTTGCAGGAACAACTATCTTTGAGACCGATACCGTGGCGCACTCACAATATATTTCTGCTAATGATGACAAAAATAAGTTTGGCAGTTTGGATTTTTTGCATAATTATTTGATTACTACTATTTTTCAGCATAAAAAATATTTTGATTTTGGGATTTCAAATGAGAGCCTCGGAAGAAAATTAAATGGTGGATTGTCATATTGGAAAGAAAGTTTTGGAGCTAGTACCATTGTACAAGACTTTTATGAAGTACAAACATCAAATTATAACTTACTAGAAAATGTACTTTTATGATTCCATTTTTAGATTTAAAAAAGATAAACCTAAGATATGAAACTGTCTTTCAAGAAAAATTGAAAGCGGTAATGAATAGTGGTTGGTTTATTCTAGGGAGTGAAGTTAAAGCTTTCGAAGCAAATTTTGCGAACTACTGCAAAATGGAACATTGTATAGGTGTTGCTAATGGTTTAGATGCAATTACGCTGACTTTTTTAGGTTATATCGAAATGGGGGTACTTAAAAAAGGTGACGAGATTATAGTTCCAGCAAATACCTATATTGCATCTATACTAGGAATACTGCAAGCTGGTTTAGTACCTGTTTTAGTAGAACCTCATTTGGAAACTTATAATATTAATCCAAAACTAATCAAAGGAAAAATTTCGGATAAAACGAAAGGAATTTTAGTGGTTCACCTTTATGGTCAGTTAGTTGATATGGAATCAATAATTGAAATAGGATATAAGTATAACTTATTAATTGTAGAAGATTGCGCACAAGCACACGGATTGGATTTTAAAGGAAGTCATACCCGAACTTTTAGTTTTTATCCAGGTAAAAATTTAGGAGCTTTAGGCGATGGAGGAGCTGTTGTGACTAATGATTCTATTTTGTCCGAAAAAATCGAAATGCTTCGTAACTACGGTTCAAAGCAAAAATATTATAATGAAATTATAGGTTATAATTCGCGTTTAGATGAATTGCAAGCCGCTTTCTTAAATTGTAAATTACCAGATTTGCTTGCAGATAATTCAAGGAGAAGAGAAATTGCAAAGAGGTATTTATGTGAAATTAAAAACCCAAATATTATACTTCCACAATGTGATGACATAAGCAATCACGTTTTTCATGTATTTGTGATTAGAACTGAAAAAAGAGATAAATTAAAAGAATTTTTAGAGACAAACGGAATTCAAACTTTAATTCATTATCCTGTTCCTCCGCATAAACAAAATGCAATGACAGCATGGAATGATTTATCGTTTCCAATTACTGAGAAAATACACAATGAAGTTTTGAGTTTGCCTATGAGTCCTGTGATGAGTGATGATGAGGTGAGTAGTGTTATAGAAGTTGTTAGTTTATGGAAATAATTATAAAATCATTTAATAGACCATATTATCTAGACAAATGTTTAGCTTCTATTTATGAATATACTAGTGGTTTTACAGCAATAAAGATACTTGATGATGGTACAGATGATGCTTATTTACAAAAATTGCAATCAAAATATCCTTTTATTCAAATTTTTAAATCAAAATTAGCAGCAAAGAAAAACAATCAAATTAAAAGTAATAAAAATTTAGATACACAAATTCCTGTAGATTTGTGGGTTAATGCAGCCAAAGACTCTTCAGATTATTTTGTATTGCTTGAAGATGATATGTGGTTTACCAAACCCATTTCTTTTGAAAATTTATCGAAAATATTAAGCGAGAGTGATACAGTAATGGTTAAGTTATTTTGGTTAAATAATAATAATTTGATAACCCAAAAAACTTCTTCAATCAATTCTTTTGTAGATATATATGAATCCGAAATTTCTGTTAAGAACCCTTTTTTGTATAATTTAATATTTCATACGAAAATTCCAAAACTGAAAGGAGTCTTACGTCTGTTAGGTGTTTTTTCAAAAGAGAAAGAATTAAAATATTATCAGTTATATAACGTAGCTGGAGCTATTTTTTTTAAGGATTTTTTCTTGTCATTGTGGAATAAAGATCAAAAAAAAGTGAAAGAGAAGAATCAAATCTTTAATGTTTTGAAATACTTGCAAAAAAATCCAAAGACTAAAATAGCTAAAACAAATGAAGAGTATCTAAAAACAGGTTTTATTTCTTCTGCCTTAGATAAGAATTTAGTTGTAGATTTTAATATTGAGAAGGCAAACATTATTTTTAATGAATTATGGTTTGCAGATAGGATAAAAATACATCCTAATGAACCTGTTGATTTTGATTTGACTCATTTTAAAGAAGAAATAATAGGAAAATCTTCATTAGAATTTTATCAAAAATGGCTTTTATGGACTCAGAAATTTAAAAATATGTATATTGATATCGGATGCGGAATAAATGAGTACTAGTGTAGAAACATCACATAAATCAATTTTAAAAACAACTGGAGTATTTGGTTTAGTTCAAGTAGTCAAAATTGTTTTGGCAATATTTAGCGTCAAAATTGTAGCTTTATATTTAGGGGTTACTGGTGTAGGGAAGTTAGGATATTTACAGTCTATTTTAAATATTGTAACTGCAATATGTAATTTTGGACTGCAAACAATATTGGTCAGAGAAATAAGTTTATTAAAAGGAAAAGAAAACTTTGATAGAAACATTAATTTGCTTCATAATTGGTCTTTATATGTTGGAATATTTGGTTTTTTGGTTTTTCTAGGAGCGATACCATTCGTGGACGATACCATCTTAGATGATTTTTCTTTTTTCTGGAGTGTTTTATTAGCATTTCAATTTGTTTTCTCAGCTTTGGGTAATTTTAAAACTTGTTATTTGCAAGGTTCACAGCAAGTAAGAAAATTTGCGTTAGTTCAAGTCTTAAATTCATTAGTTATTACTTTATTAAGTATCGTTCTCTATTTTTTATTTGGAATCAAAGCAATTGTTTTTGTTTTGTTTCTAAATAGTTTACTAGGTTATTTGATTCCGAGTTTTTTTACTCAGGAGATTCCATTTTTTTCGAAATTTATATCAATAAAGGCTACCTTTCGTGAAACGAAACATCTTCTGAAAACAGGGTTTTTATTATCAGTTAATGGTATTTTTGGATATATCTGTACTTTTTTCACAAAATATTATTTAAAGGAATGTCACAATGGAATTGAAATAATTGGTTTTTATGATGTAGCGCTCACTATAATGATTTCTTATGTAGGATTAGTTTTTACATCAATGGCATCAGATTTCTACCCAAAATTAACTTCTATTGTAAAATTAAAAAAAGAATCGCATTCACTAATTAATAACCAAATTCAAATTGCACTTTTATTGGTTTTACCTATAGTAATAGGTGTTTTAAGCTTTGATTCATTTTTTATATCACTATTTTATACAAAGCAATTTCTATCTGTAATAATGATTTTAGAAGTGGGGTTGTTTTCTGTAATTATAAAAGCGGTTTCTTGGCCATTAAGTTTTTATTTGTTAGCATTAAAGGATAATCGTAGGTATTTTTTTCTCGAACTAATTGCTGATTTTTTAAATGTTACCTTAAGTATTTTGTTTTATAAATTTTTTGGTTTGCAAGGTTTAGGGCTAGCAATGGGACTTAATTTTTTACTTTATGCTATATTTATAAGTTATCTTTTGATAGCTAAGTATGGTTTTATATATGAAAAAGCAACATTAGCAATGATTTTTATTTGTTTTTCATTTTATGCAATAGCTTTAGTTTTTAGGTTAATAGAATATGAATTCAATTTAATAATATCAATTTTGTGGTTTGTGATGATTTGTTTTTATTCATTATATCAAATAGATAAAAAAGTAAATCTGAAACAAATACTAGTGAAAATTAAGTCTAAATTTTGAACAATCAATCATTATATTATAAATCTTTAACAGGTCTTAGAGCTATAGCAGCCTTTATGGTCTTCTTTCATCATTTTAACCCAATAGGAAATCGAGAAACATTTCCATTTTTGTATGATTTGTTTACAGAAATGCATATTGGAGTTACACTTTTTTTCTTTTTAAGTGGATATTTAATTGCTTATAGATATTATGATTTGGAAATTGATTGGAAGAATTATCTAAAGAATAGATTTGCTAGAATTTATCCTATATATTTTTTATTAACCTTATTCACTTTTGTGTTTTGGTTCATAAAAGGAAATGGTTTGCAATGGAAACTTTTTTTGCTGAATATTACTTTTTTGAGAGGTTTTTTTGATTCTTATAAATTTTCTGGAGTAGCACAAGGTTGGTCATTAACTGTAGAAGAGTTTTTTTATTTTACAGCGCCAATTTTCTTTTTATTTATAAAAAAGAATAAATATTTTTTTGTCATTTTACCTACTCTTCTTTTAATTATTGGTTTTCTAATCTATTTCAATCAAATAGGTTTTATGCTAGATTTTACTTTTTTTGGAAGGAGTTTAGAATTCTTTTTAGGTATATTTTTAGCTGTCTATTTTAATACGTTTAAAACTATTTTTAAATTCAAAGTGACCTATTTAAGCTTACTGTTATTGTTTATATCTTTATGTGGATTAGTTTTATTAAAACCCTCAGTTAATGATGTAGGGACTGATGTTTTATGGGGAAAATTTTTGAATACAGTGTTTTTGCCTTTATTTGTTTTTTTGCCTTTATTTTATGGGCTTATAGTGGAAAATACGATTTTTAGACAGCTATTAGAAACAAAAGTTTTTCAGATTTTAGGCAAAAGTTCCTACGTTTTTTATCTGATTCATTTAGGTATTTTATCAGGTTTTCTCCATCAAAGAATACATTATATTGCGCATTTTTTGATTTTGAATATTTTAGCAATTTGTATTCATATTTGGGTTGAAAAACCTTTACATAAACTAATATGTAAAGAAAAAAATAATTCAAAATGAAACCTTTCTCATTACTGATTTAAAATTATTTTATGTATTTTTAATTTTATAGAAAGTAATTTTAATAAAAGAGAATAGTTATTGAATTTATACATTAGTATAATTTCATAGTGCACTTTTTTCAAAAGCGCTCGATATTCATCCTGGTTTTTACACATAGATAAAGCTTTTTTTATTATGATATAAGTACTTTCTCCCATTCTTTTGCTATACTGTTTTTGATGAAATTTTGTACCTAAAGAATTAGTAAGAATTCTTTTTTTTACTAGAATGTGATCTACAAAGTCAATCTCATAGTCTCTAGACAACCTAATCCAATAATCCAAGTCTTCGTAAACTAAATTTTTATCATAACCTCCTAATTTGTCAAAAACAGATTTTCTAAGTAAAGCAGATGGAGAACATATTATTTTACCAGTGCTAATAATAGACGAATAAATGTCTCCAGTTTTTCTTTTGGTTAGTACTTTCTTATTTGTGCCAACTTCAAAATAATAGGAATTAAATGTCCCGTCTTCATTTATGTTTTCCAGATTACCATAAACCAAACCTAGATTTCTATATCCTGAAGTTTGAAATTTCTCAATTTGTTTTTCAATACAATCTGGGAGTAAAACATCATCAGCAGCTAAATCAAGTAAGTAATCTCCTTTAGCAATTTTCGCGGCTTTATTAAATGATTTAGTGTTTCCTAAGTTTGTGTTGTTTTGTAAAAACACAATGTTTGGATTTTTTTCAAGCCAATTATTTATTATCTCAATAGAATTGTCTGTGCTATAATCATCTATAATTATTAATTCTACATTATGATAGGATTGATTTTTTACTGAATTCAAACATTCAATCACATACTTACTATGATTATAATTAAGACAAATTACAGATACAAGTGGCTTTTCGTTCATAAAACAATATATTTGCGAAAGTTAAAATATTTTAACGATTTTAGTATATGGTTGAATTGAAAAAAATAAACAAGATTATTATTGTTTTGTGCATCATTTCGATATTAATTCTTTCGTTTAATGCTTTTTATAAAACTGATGATTATGGTTTTATGCTCAATATCAGCGAACTTGGAATAATCAGAAATTGTATAGGAGGTTATTTTAGTTGGGATGGAAGGTTTTTGAGTTTAGGGGCATTTGTACAATGTTTTATACTACATTTTTTTTCTATAAAATTTGTTTTTCTTTTTTGGACATTATGTTTTTTATTTAGTGGATTTTTAATTCAAAATATTTTAAAAAGCGAAAGCAATGGGTCTAATTTTGGATTAAATTCTTTTACAGGATTATTATTTGCAATTCTATTATGGTTTGCTTCAATGCCAATTTTAAATGAAGTAGTTTTTTGGGCTGTGGGTGGAGTTTATGCTTTTGATTTATTAATAGGAGCAATATGGGTTGTTCTTTTTTTAAACTTTCAAAAATCCAATATAAATAATTATAGATATCTGTTTTTTGTTTTTACTGTTATTACAGGAGGCTTGACACAGAATCTTACTATACCGTTAATAGTTTTGGTTTTAATTACATTATCTACATCTAAGCATAAAGAGAATAAACAATTATTTTATTTTAATGTTTTAGTAGTGCTTTTTCTTTTCTTAGGGTTATCTATTATACAGTTTGCTCCAGGAAATTTAGTAAGGATAAAAGCTTTAAATGTTAAATCCTTTGATTTTGCAATCTTTGAATTAATCAAAAATATGTTCATTCTAATTTTTGTTCATTCAAAAAGATTGTATTTTTTTATTATTTTATTAATTTTTGTCGGACTTGTTTTTTTAAAAGATTTTTTTAGTGTTGGAGTTGATTTTTTAAAAGTTAAGAGGATTAGAAATTGGCAATTTAAAGAAGTCTTATTTACATTTTTAAGTTTTTTTAAATGGGCAATTATAGGAGTTTCATCAATTTTACCATTTATATTTATTCCATCTATGACCTCATTCAGAACATCAATTTTTTTTGTTTTCTTTATGATTTTATTCTTTATTGACATAATTATTAGAGTGTTTAAGAGATTAATTATTGAAAAAATAAATTTTAAGTACAATTTTATTTTGCTATTATTTGGTTTAAGTTTTTTTTTGTTAAATGCTTCTTATTTTAAAAGAGGATTAGTGCTTAAAAATGAGATAGATAAAAGAGTAGTTTTTTTAGAAAATTCTAAAGGAAAAAAGGTAAAAGTTAAACTAATTGACCCTAAATTGAGTAATAATATTTATTATTTTTCAGATTATGGTTATCCTGAAACTCCAGAAAATATTTGGATTAAAAAGAATCAAGAAATGTATTTTAATGTAAAAATTAATGTTGTCAGATAGTATGAATATAAAACTTATTGATTTACCTGTTATAGAAGATTATAGAGGGAATTTATCTTTTATTCAAGAAGGTATTTTACCTTTTAATTTTAAGAGAGTGTATTATTTATTTGACGTGCCTAGTAATGCCTATAGAGGTGGGCATTCTCATGTTAGACAAGATGAATTTTTAATAGCTTTGAGCGGAAGTTTTGAGGTTGTTGTTGAAGATGGTGCTAAAAAAAAGACTTTTTTCCTAAATAAACCCAATATAGGGTTGCATATTCCTCCAGGAATTTGGAGGGAGTTAAGTAATTTTTCATCAGGTTCAGTTTGTTTAGTGTTGAATTCTGATTTGTTTTCAGAAGATGATTATATAAGAGATTATGGTGAATTTTTAGCCTCAAAGAAATGAAAATTCTATATATAGCTCCTCAAATTAGTGGGGCAGGTGGTTTGGAAAGAGTTTTAGCACTAAAATCAAGATATTTAATTGAAGAGATGAATCAAGAAGTGTGTTTTATTACTTCGAACAGTGATGAAAATACTCATTTTTACAATTTTTCAAGTAAAATTTCGCAAAAAGATATAAAAGTCAAAGGGTTTAAGCTTTTTAGGATTTTAAAATATTATAAGAAAGTCAGGAAAGAAATAAAATGTATTAAACCAGATATTATAATTGTTTGTGATTTTGGATGGAAAGGTTTTTGTTTTAATTTATTTGTAAAAGCAAATGCGCCAGTTGTGTTCGAGGTTCATGGTTCTAGATTTAATGAATCCCATTTTTTATCTTCTTCTTTTTTTGCTTCTTTCAGAGTATGGATTCGTAAAATATTATTAAATACTTTTAAACATCGTATTTTTCTTAGTGAGTCAAGTCAGGCTGAATGGAATTCAAATGGAATAATTATTCCTAATCCTATAGAAATTAAGGAAACCGATAAATCCTCGTTAACTGAGAAAAAATGTATTTGCTTGGCTAGACATACCTACGAAAAAGGAATTGATAGATTGTTGCACATTTGGAGGGAAGTGATTAAAAAACACCCAGATTGGACACTTAACATTTATGGTGAAGGGTTTTTATATGATGATAACCTAATGTTATCAAAAAAACTTGAATTAGAGAATAATGTAAACTTTTATAAACCAAAACAAAATATTGAGGAAATATATATTTCTTCCTCAATTTATTTGATGACTTCACGACAAGAAGGATTTGGAATGGTTTTATTAGAAGCAATGAATTATGGTTTGCCAATCATAGCTTACGACTGTCCTGTAGGACCTAGAGAAATAATCGAGAATGGGAAAAATGGTTTTTTGATAGAAAATGATAATCAAAATGAGTTTGTAAAAAAAATTTTTCAGCTAATAGAAAATAAAAATTTAAGAAGCGAAATAGGAAATATTTCAAGTGAAACATTAAAAAAATACGAAGTGAGTAAAATAATTAGGCAATATTGTAATTTTTTTAATGAGATTGTTTTAAATTCAAATAAATTCCAAGTTTAAAAATATCGAATAATAGTATACTTGGATTTTTAGAAGTTAAATTTCTATAGATTAGTTTTTCGGATAATTTGAAAAAAAATCTAAACAGCCAGACGAGTTTTATTTTACTCAAAAGACCGTAAGCTTTTTGAACTTTTGTTTTTTCACTAGTCAATTCGTGTTTTTCTATAAAGGCTAAAGTCTCTATCGCTTTTTCTGTTTTCTTTAAAAAAACATTAGAATTTTCGTAGTTGAGATGAAAAGTGCAATTATCAATATGTTCAACTAAGAAGTTATTACGTTTAAGATTTTCGATAAAAACAAAATCTTCATACCCATATTCTTTAATTTTTTCTTCAAAAGTTATTTTCTCAAAAATAGATTTATGAATTAATAAATTAGAGGTGAGAGTTGTTTGATAAGGGTTTGATTTTCTTTTTTCTACCGTTATCTCTTCTCTGCATTTTCCGTATTTCCATCGTAATATTTCTTCTTCTGCTGGAATTGTACTTTTATAGCAAATTCCACCGAAAAAGACTTTTTTTGATTCATTATTAAAATTTTCAACATACTTTCTGATGAAATTTTTTTCTCTAGGAAAAGTGTCACAATCTAAAAAAAGCAACCAGCTATAACATGCTTTTTGTGACAATAAATTCATATTAGTTGCCCTGCCTTGATTTGATTTATTTTTTTCAAATCGACAATTTGTAAGCTCATTTATTTTGTCGTTTTTGGCTATTATATCTATATTAGTAGAACCATCATCTAAAACTAAAACTTCATAAATAATTCCTTCAGTTTCACATTGATTGTGAATTTCTTTAACTAAGTCAATAGTGTTGTAATTATATGTAGGAATTAAAACAGAAAGCATTTATTGGTGATGATAGGGTTCGTTACGCAAGATAGTAAATCCTCTATAAAGTTGCTCAATAAAAAAAAGACGTACCATTTGATGGGAAAAAGTCATAGCAGAAAGAGCTATTTTTCCTTGTGCTTTTTTATACACTTCGTCACTAAATCCATAGGGACCTCCTATTACAAAAACTAACGTTTTTATACCTGAATTCATTTTTTTTTGTAATTCATCACTGAAACTAACACTAGAAAAAGATTTTCCATTTTCATCCAAGAGGATAAGTTGGTCTGTAGCTGAAATTTTAGATAAAATTAATTCTCCTTCTTTTTCTTTTTGTTGTGCTTCGCTGAGGTTTTTTACATTTTTAATATCCGCAATTATCTCCAATTCAAATTTGATATAAAAAGACAAACGTTTAGTATAATCATCAATTAAAGTTTGAAGATTTTTATTATCTGTTTTACCAATGGCTATTAGTTTGATGTTCATTTTTCAATAAAATAGCAAAAATACAAATCACTTTAATTTTAATACGGATTGATTCATAAATTTTTTCTAGATATGTGATATTAGAGTGAATAATATACTTCTAAATTGATATTGGTTGTTGGTTCTCGTTATTTAATTACTTTTGTAACCTTAATAAATAAATTTATGAAAAAAACATTTTTAATTTTAGTTTTAGCATTGACAAGTAATTTTGGATTCACTCAATGGAATCCTACAGGAACTTCAATAACTTCTCAGATATTTAGAACAGGGGCAGTAGGTATAGGATATACCGCTTTGCCAACTTTTAGTTCTTTTAAATTTAAAGTGAATGGAAGATCTCAAATTGAGACAGGTACTCTTGTAATTGGTGCGGATGTTACATCTTTTGAGGAGAATTCAAATCCAAATTTTTGGGGAATAAAAAGTAATAAATCAATTTTAGTGCAATCTTCAGATCCCGTTTTTGCTTCTATTGATGTAGCAGGAGTTGGTAGTAAGATTGTTATGGCAGCAGTAAAATGTAATGGTTGTTATACTAAAAACGGTATTGTTGGAGACTTGGTTTTAAGAGGGCAAACTTCAGGAAGTTTGATTATCACAAATGATTCAAATGGTGATATTAAGCTTTCTACTGGAAATTCGGGTGCAACTCCACACACGGAAAAAGTCCAAATGCGAATCGACAATATCGGAAACATAGGCATAGGTATGGGAAGTAGTCCTATTCCAGCAACAGATAAACTGGCTGTAAATGGATTAATACACACAAAAGAAGTAAAAGTGGACCTAGTAGGATGGCCTGATTATGTTTTTGAAAAAGAATATAAGTTGCCAACACTTGAAGAGGTAGAAAAAAATATTAAAGAAAAAGGACACTTAATTAATGTGCCTAGTGCTTGTGAGATAGAAAGCAACGGTTTGTTATTAGGCGACATTTCTAAAAAACAACAAGAAAAAATAGAAGAACTTACGCTTTATATCATTGAGCAAAATAAAATCAACGAGAAGCAAGCTAAAGAAATTGAAGAGTTAAAAGTACTTGTGAACAAGTTAATTGAAAGAAAGTGATTTTTTAAATCTCAATTTAAATAAAAGTAATTTTGAAAAAAATAATTTTATTATTTGCTTTAATAAGTTATGTAACTTATGGGCAAAATAAACCTCTTACTAAATTTTGTCACTCTGATGTGGTTTTTCAAGAATTAGTTAAAAAAGACCCTTCTCTTTCTATTCGTATGAAAGAAATGAATGAACGTATAAGGCAATTTGCTGAAAAAAATAAAACAACAAATAAAGCTGTTCAAACAAATTTTACCATTCCAGTAATTGTTTATGTAGTGCATGATAATCAACCTCTAGGTGTAAATAGTAATATTTCAGATGCACAGGTTCAATCTCAACTTACAGTACTTAACACTTATTTTAGTGGGAGTGGAATGAATTTTTGTCTAGCAACAAAAGCAGGTGGGCAGACATTATTAGAAGCTGCGGGCAATTTACCAACAGCAAGCTCAACTACTCCTGGAATTATACATGTAAATAATGCATCTATCGCAAATCATACTACTACTTCTTTTCAAGAACAAATGTTAGTCAATGGTACAAGTACAATTTTATCAAAAGATAAATTTTTTAAAATTTGGGTAGTTAAAAGCATTAATGGAAATAATTCTAATATAGGTGGATATTCTTACTTTCCTAACGCTTCTACTTATCTTGATGGAGTAGTAATGGATTATAGATATTTTGGAGAAAATAGCTCTTCTAGTTATAATCTTACTACTAACTATCAACAAGGTAAAGTTTTAGTTCACGAAGTAGGTCATTATTTAGGATTAAAACATACTTTTGAAGGAGGGTGTCATGACAATTCAGGTATTAATGGTCAAATTCTGGGTGATTGTGTTGCTGACACACCCCCAGTATATCAAGCTAACTTTGGTTGCCCATCAAGTATAGATAGTTGCCCTGGGGATGGAATGGTAGATGACATTAGTAATTATATGGATTACACTTATGATGCCTGTAAAAACCATTTTACTAATGGTCAGAAAGACAGAATGCTGTTTCATCTAATCAACTATAGAAATAGTTTGTATGATGTGGATAATTTAATTTTCACAGGAGTTTGTGGCTCAAACAATATGGTATCCTCTAATTTTACAGGTAGTTTAAGTAATACAGACAACAACTATATATACAATATATGTGCAGGGAGCACTATGTATTTTAAACCTGTTATTAGTAGCTCCAGTTATCCTCCTGGTAGTGTTACTTATGCTTGGGATTTTGGCAATAGTACAACCTCTACTTCAGAAAATGCCTCAACTGTATATAATGTTAGCTCGACAAATTTTTACACAGTAACTCTTACTGTTACTTTCAACGGTACGAGTTCCGTTACTACAAAAAAAATATTTGTTAATAATTGTTCACCTATTATTAATAATGAATCTACTTGGTATTATAGTTTAAAAAATATATTAAAATTTAATTCTGGTGTACCTAGAACAAATGGAACTATTGACTTTCCTGGTATAGGCAGTAGTCCGAACACAGATCCATTAGATAACTCATTCGCGACCATAAATTTACAAAATGACGACAATGGGAATGTTCTTTTTTTTACAGATGGGAAAGATGTTTACAATGGTTTAAATCCTGCTACTAAAATTAACAATGCAATGTTAATAGGAGAAGGTGCATTTGGTGCTGAATCAATAATTTTAAAGTCACCCGTGAATACAAATCAATATTACATTATTCATAAATTCAGAGGACTCAATACAGCATTTTTTCCACAAGATTATGCTGGAATAAGATATTCTATTGTAAATATTAATAATGGTATGGCTTCTATGTCAACCACCATTAATCAAGCCATATCTCCAACTTCAAGTCAAACAGGTTTTGTAACTTCATCAGCAGCTTCAAACAACGCTTTTTTCTGTGGAAAAGACACACAAGTAGTTGAAAAAATTGATGGTGGCTATTGGATTATTTCATCTTTATTAAAAACGGATGGTAAAGGATATATAGGAGTTTTTGAGTTTACAACTAATGGAGTAATAACTCTCAAAAACACTTACCTTTTACCTAATATTTCACCAAATAAAAATTATTGGGATATTAGTGGCACCAATCCTTTCTATTCAGTTCTTAGACATGATAGAATATGCATTTCTCCTAATGGAGACAAAATACTATATTCTGCGAGTACAAACACTCCTTTAATACTTGACTTTGATAAATATAATGGTATCATTTCAGAGACATCATTTTTTAATGACAATGCAATCACATATAGTTATAATATATTTAGTCCAGATTCAAAACTTGTTTACTCACATTTAGGTCAAATGGATATTGACACACCAAACATTAACATCAACCCTTCCAGCGAACTATTACCTACTAGTTGTGAATTTATTTACGGATCTGATAACAAAATTTATTACTTGAATGGTAATAATAAAAATGAACTAGGAGTTATTCATAAGCCAAATAATAAAGTAGATAACTCGAATCCTAATTTATTTCAAAATCAGAAAGATATTTTAAAAATAGAATTCGACATGCCTTTTTATTATAATAGGTATCTACCAAATTTTACACACGCAAAAAAGTCAACAGCTTACATCGTGAATAAAATAAGTGCCTACAAAATAGGCTGTGGTTCTTATAAGTTTTTCCCAGATGTTTTGGCTAATCCAACAAATCCAAGTTTTGTGTGGAATTTTGGTGATCCTGCTTCAGGTACTGCTAATAATACTTCTACCTTAAATACACCAACACACTTATTTTCAGGAAGTGGCACATATACTGTTACAGTTACTCTAGCAGGAAGTAGTGCTCCTATCGCAACTACACAAGTAACCATTAACTCTTTAACTACTTCTCCTATTCAAGGTACTAGTACTGCTTGTTTTAGAAATGGCACAGCTACGTCTTTTAACTCAGTAACGATGCAAACAGGACAAACTGTAGTTTGGTCTATTTTAAGTGGAACTGGAACTATTTTAACAAATAATCAAGCAAGCGTGCAGATTACTTGGAGTCAATTACCAGGCACTATTCAAGCTGTCATTACAGATAGTTCTGGTTGTGTATCAACTGTTACTAAAACTATTACTAGTGATTCAAACATAACGCCAACCTTTACTCAAGTAGCTCCAATTTGTGCTGGTTCAGTATTACAAGCCTTACCTACAACATCCAACAATTCAATTACTGGAAGTTGGTCGCCTGCACTTAACAATTTGACCACAACTACTTATACTTTTACACCAGATGCTAATTATTGTGCTTTGCCAGTTACAATGACAATTATAGTAAATCCAACAATTACTCCTACATTCGACCAAGTAGCTCCAGTATGTTTAGGAATTACACCAGTATTGCCTACTACATCAACAAATGGCATCACAGGTACGTGGGCACTTACGTCGAGTACAGCAACTAGTTTGGTTTATACATTTACGCCAGCTGCTGGACAATGTACCAGTCCTACGTTGACGACAATGACAGTAACTATTTTACCTGCTACTGATCCTAGTTGTGGCAGTGGTTGTCAAAATGCTTATACTTTGTCTATTCCAGAGGCTAATACTTCTATAACTTATAGAGCATTAAATACCATAGAGTCAAATACAAATTATCAGGTATCAAGTGGTAAACAAGTAACTATGAAATGTGAAAATTCTATTTTGTTCAAGCCTGGTACTTATTTGAATAATGGTTCAACCGTTTGGGCAAAAATTCAGCCTTGTTCAGATACTAGCAAAATAGTTATTAATGATGTCGATGCTTCAAAATCGAATGATAATCAGAACGATAGTGGGGAAATAGCGGAATCAAACAAAATTAGTTTATTTCCAAACCCTTCGGATTCTATGATTACGATACAAGCAGGTGTTTCAAATCAACTGGCTATAAATATTTATACATTAGATGGTAAGCTGATTTATCAAAATGCAGTAAACCAATCGGCTTTAGATATTGATGTGAGTAGTTTTGTTCAAGGAATGTATTTAGTCGAGATTAAAGTCGATGATAATTTGATGAAAAAAGTAAAATTTGTAAAAAAATAGTTTTTTAAAGGGAGGTAAAAGCTCCCTTTTTTATTGGTTTCAAAAAGTTAAAACGATACACTTTAGTGTATCTCTTTTCAAGTTTTAAAAATCTTCTGCCGTAGATTAATATGATAAAACCAATCAATCTGTGTAAATCTGTGTAATCTGTGGCTTAAAAAAAGATTAGACGGCTAAATAGTTACAAATTAAGTAATAGCTCTGAATAGTTACGGTTATTTTAATCTGTGAATCTGTGGTTATTTTTTAAATACGAATGCGTTGTGTTTTTTGGGTCAAACTATAAAAATCCTTACTTTAGCACTATATTTTAAAGATATGATTTCAGAAGCACAATTTCAAGAAGAATTAAACGCAATAATAAAAAACGGAATTCGAGAAGATATAGGTCCAGGTGATTATAGTTCACTTGCTTGTATTCCTGAAACTGCTATAGGTAAAGCAAAATTGTTAGTCAAAGACGAAGGAATCATTGCTGGAGTGGAGTTTGCCAAGATGATTTTCAACCACGTGGATGCTTCGATGCGAGTAGAAACTTTTATACAAGATGGTACCCCTGTAAAATACGGAGACGTAGTTTTTCATGTTTATGGAAGTTCGCAATCTATTTTGAAAGCGGAGCGGTTAGTGCTTAATTCGATGCAACGAATGAGTGCTATTGCGACAAAAACGAATTCTTATGTTAAATTGCTTGAAGGAACCAATACAAAAGTATTAGATACCCGTAAAACTACCCCTGGTTTTCGTGCTTGTGAAAAATGGGCAGTAAAAATAGGAGGAGGAGAGAATCATCGTTTTGCATTGTACGATATGATAATGCTAAAAGATAATCACAACGATTTTGCGGGAGGTATAACTCAAGCTATTTCCAAAACAAAAAATTATCTTAAAGAGAATAATTTAGATTTAAAAATTATAGTAGAAGCTAGAAATCTTTCTGAAATTGAAGAAATTCTGCAATCTGAAGGAGTTTACAGGGTTTTAATCGATAACTTTAATTTTGAAGATACCCGAAAAGCGGTTGAAATGATTGGAAATAAATGTTTGACAGAGTCCTCTGGAAATATTAACGAGAAAACCATTCGTGAATATGCAAACTGTGGTGTAAATTATATTTCATCAGGGGCATTGACACATTCTGTTTATAATATGGACTTATCATTAAAAGCTATTGATTAAATTATAAATGTCAAGCGAAATTCAAAATACTTTATTGAAAATTCCACTTGTAAAACAACTAGTGGTAATATTGGACAACATAAAGTTGCCTTGGCTTGAAGGTTTGTCGTTTTACGAGCTAATTGAGTTTTATATTAATGGAATTTTAAAAGGAGGGATTAGCTATAGAGCTGCGGCAATTGCATTTAGCTTTTTTATGGCCTTGTTTCCGTTCGCATTATTTATACTCAATCTCATACCATATATTCCTATAGCTGGTTTCCAAGAGGATTTCTTAATTTTTATAAAAGAAAATGTGCCTCCAACTACTTTTGATGCTATTGAAAGTATTATCAATGATATATTACATAATAGTCAGACAGGATTGCTTTCTTGGGGTGTATTTTTGTCTGTTTTTTTGATGACTAATGGTGTAAATGCAGTTATGAGTGGTTTTGAGACTTCTTTGCATGTAACGGTTAAAAGAGCTTATTTTAGACAGTATTTTGTTGCTTTATTAATTTCATTATTATTGTCTGTAATTTTGATAGTAACTATTACATCAATTATTTTTTTAGAGATAATTATACAACAAACCATCATACAAGATGTCGTATCTAGTAAGGTTTCAGATAAGATTTCATTAATAGAAATGGGACGATATATCTTTGTTGTTTTGATGATACTTTTAGCAACATCAATATTATTCAAATATGGGATAAGGCAGAATAAGAAGAAAAGATTAATCACTATAGGTTCTGTATTTACGACTGTTTTAATTACACTTTCTTCTTATTTTTTTGGGATTTGGGTAGTGAAGTTTTCAAAATATAACGAACTTTACGGTTCTATTGGCACGCTTTTAGTGTTTATGTTTTATCTTTGGATAAACTGTATGGTTTTATTACTAGGTTTTGAATTAGATGCATCAATCAGAAAATTAAAAAAAATAGAAAATTGAATATGAAGAAAATTGCCCTTTTATTATTGTTTGTTGGTTTGCAAATGAGTGCTCAAACTGTTATAGGAAAATGGAAAACCATTGATGATAAAACAGGTAAACCTAAATCTATTGTAGAGATTTTTGAGAATAATGGAAAAATTTTTGGTAAAGTAATCGAAATATTTGATGCTACAAAGCGTGATAAAAAATGTGAGAAATGTGAAGGAACGGATAAGAATAAACCAGTGCTTGGTTTGGTCGTTATAAAAGGTCTGACTAAAGATGGCGATGAATATAACGGAGGTAGAATTCTTGACCCAGAATCAGGAAGTTTATATAAATGTCTGTTGAAATTAGAGGGAAAAGATAAACTTATGGTACGTGGTTATTTGGGCTTTTCATTGATAGGTCGTTCTCAGACTTGGATTCGAATGTAATTACATGCAATATTTTATAGAAGTTATTATTCCTATTTCGCTTCCGCAGACTTTTACATATAAAGTTTCGGAAGCGGAATTTACTTTTATAGAAGTTGGTATGCGTATAGCAGTCCCTTTTGGAAAGAATAAATTTTATACTGGACTTGTAGCTGATAAGCATCATAATCCACCAACTTTATATGAGGCAAAAGAAATTCATCAAATTATAGATGAAAAAGCTATTGTCACAAATACTCAATTAGAACATTGGAAATGGATAGCATCCTATTATATGTGTTCGATAGGAGAAGTTTATCGTTGTGCATTGCCTTCTGCACTTCAGCTGGAAAGTGAAACTATAATTTCTGCAAAAAAGGAAGTTGTTTCAAAAGAAGATTTATCGGATGACGAATATCTTATAGTGGAAGCACTAGAGCAACAAACAGCCTTGAAAATAAATGAAGTAGCTTCGATATTGAATAAAAAGAAAATACTTCCAGTAATTCAAAGTTTATTGTCAAAAAATATCATTTCCCTTCAAGAAGAAATGGTGGAAGAATACAAACCAAAATTAGTTCGTTATGTTCGTTTGTATCCTGAGTTTAGTTCGCCAGAAAAGTTAGAAGAATTATTGCTGATGCTCAAAAACGCTCAAAAACAAAAAAATCTAGTTTTGAGTTATTTTCAATTGAATGCCACACAAAGAAAGCCGATTTCGGTTAAAGAACTTGCCGATTTTTCAGGTACTTCTTCTACAATAATCAAAGCATTAATAGATAAAGGTATTTTTGAAGAATACCATTTGCAACACGATAGGATTTCGTTTGAAGAAGCAGATGGGAATTCTATTGTTTTAAATCCTGCCCAAGAAAAAGCATTGTCACAAATACAAGATGTACTTAAGAAAAAAGAGGTTTGTCTGTTACATGGAGTGACTGCATCAGGTAAAACTGAGGTTTATTTTAAACTAATTGAAGAGTTTGTAGCAAAAGGACAACAAGTTTTGTATTTGTTACCCGAAATTGCTTTGACAACTCAATTAGTTTCTCGATTAGTAAAACACTTCGGGAACAAAGTAGCTGTGTTTCATTCTAAATATTCTAATAACGAACGTGTTGAGGTTTGGAATCAGGTTTTAGAAAACTCAGATAAAGCTCAAATTGTAATAGGAGCTCGTTCTGCTTTGTTTTTACCATTTCAGAATTTAGGTCTCATAGTGGTAGATGAAGAACACGAACAGACGTTTAAGCAAGTAGATCCTGCACCACGTTATCACGCACGTGATGCTTCTATTATATTGGCACATTACCATAAAGCCAAAGTAATTTTAGGTTCGGCAACACCGAGTTTAGAGACCTATTTTAATGCTCAAAGTGGTAAATATGGTTTCGTTGAGTTGACAGAAAGATTTGGGAATGCTGTTTTACCAGAAATTCAATTAGTTGACTTAAAAGATAGTTATTTTCGGAAAAAAATGACAGGTCATTTTAGCCAAGATTTGATTGATGCAATGACTGAAGCACTTTATAATGGTGAGCAAATTATTTTATTTCAAAATCGACGTGGTTATGCTCCTGTATTAGAATGTATGACTTGTGGTCACATACCACAATGTCCACAATGTGATGTGAGTTTAACCTATCATAAATTTAAAAATCAATTACGTTGTCATTATTGTGGGCATAGCATTGCAAAGCCGACTAATTGTCACGCGTGCTCAAGTATAGATTTGACCTCCAAAGGTTTTGGTACAGAACAAATAGAGCTAGAATTAGCGAGTTTGTTTCCAACTAAAAACATAAAACGAATGGATCAAGATACTACACGTGGAAAGTATTCCTTCGAGCGATTGATTGATAGTTTTAAAAATCGCGAAATCGATATTTTAGTTGGGACTCAAATGCTTGCTAAAGGGTTAGATTTTGATAATGTTTCATTGGTAGGAATTCTTAATGCAGATTCAATGTTGTATTTTCCAGATTTTAGAGCCTTTGAACGGAGTTATCAACTTATGACGCAAGTTGCTGGTAGAGCAGGGCGTAGTGATAAAAAAGGTAAAGTAATCATTCAAACATACAATCCACTTCATAATACTATTCAACATGTCACTAACAATGATTATGAAGGGATGTATAAAGAGCAATTATTTGAAAGGCATATTTATAAATATCCTCCGTATTTTAAGTTAATTAGGTTAACATTAAAGCATAAAGACTTTGAAAAATTAAAAGAAGGTGCTATGTGGTTGTACCAAGTGTTGAAACAGCAGTTTGATATTCCTGTTTTAGGTCCAGAGGAACCGCCAGTAAGTAAAATAAGAAATGAGTATATAAGAACGATTTTAATTAAGATACCTCAAGAAAAGCATTTAGGGAATACAAAAAAAACTATCCAGAAAATACTGAATAGTTTTGATGCGATTTCTCAATATAGGGCGATAAAAGTTTCAATAAATGTAGATGTGAGCTAAGCTTCTAAAACTTTCATCAAATCTTCCTTCTTATTTCTACTTAATGGTATTTTTGTAATACCAATTTCGGCAAACTTACTATTAAACTTCTCAATTTTGTCAACATTAATGATAAATGACTTATGTACTCTGATGAATTTATCTTTTGATAAATCTTTCTCAAATGATTTCATTGTTGAAAGTACTAAGTGACTATCGTCGTCGGTAATGATTTTTACATAATCACCGTATGCTTCAATCCATTTTATTTTTGAAGTGTAAATTTTTAGTTTCTTTAAATTACTTTTGATGAAAATGTGTTCGGCTTCTTCTTCTTGATGACTGTCTTTTCTTAGCATATGTAAGTCCAGAGCTCTCTTTATAGCTGCGTTAAAACGTTCTTTAGTTATCGGTTTCTGAAGATAGTCAGTGGCATCATAGTCAAAAGCTTTAACAGCATATTCTGCTTTAGCAGTTACGAAAATAATTTGAGGTTTTTCTTTTAGGCCATCTAATAAATTAAATCCATTAATAATTGGCATCTCAATGTCTAAGAACAATAAATCAACAGGTTTGTTTGCCAAACAATTTTTTGTTTCAATTGCATTTGAAAATTCACCCACTAAATTCAGGTTTGGGTGAGATTCTACGAGCTTTGTTACCAAAACTCTTTGGATAGAGCTATCATCAACAACAATACAGTTCAACTTCATAAGTGACAGGTTTTAAATAGATTGGTATGATAAAAGTAAAATAAAAAAATTAGGTGTCAAACTTTTTATGGATAAAATTGCAGTTTCATCGATTATTTATGGGAATTGTTTGTCTATTAAAATTAAAATATTACTTTTGCACCCAATTTTATAACAAATAAATATTATTACTATGAATCATTATGAAACTGTTTTCATCTTGAATCCCGTTTTATCTGAAACTCAGGTAAAGGAAACAGTAAGCAAATTTGAAGATTTTTTAACTTCAAAAGGTGCTAAAATGGTATCCAAAGAGGATTGGGGCTTGAAAAAATTAGCTTACGAAATTCAAAACAAAAAATCTGGTTTTTACCATTTGTTTGAATTCCAAGTTGCTGGAGATGTATTAAAAGCTTTTGAAACTGAATTTAGACGTGATGAGCGTGTAATGCGTTTCTTAACAGTAAGTTTAGATAAACACGCTGTAGCTTGGGCTGAAAGAAGAAGAGAGAAGTTAAAAACTAAAAAAGCTTAATTGTTATGTCAACAATCGAACAATCTGCAAAAGGAAAAAAAGACGGAGATATCAGATATCTAACGCCTTTGAACATAGATACGAATAAGCAAAAAAAATATTGCCGTTTCAAAAAATCAGGAATCAAATATATTGATTATAAAGATGCTGATTTCTTATTGAAATTCGTTAATGAGCAAGGTAAAATCCTTCCTCGTCGTTTAACAGGAACTTCTTTAAAATACCAAAGAAAAGTATCTGTAGCGGTAAAAAGAGCTCGTCACTTAGCTTTAATGCCTTACGTAGCTGATTTATTAAAATAAAAATTATAATATAGTTGTTGCCTCGCTTGTAGCGGGCTAACTTCTAAAATAAAGGACAACAACATGGAACTTATATTAAAACAAGACGTTCAAAATTTAGGATTTAAAGATGATATCGTAACAGTTAAACCTGGTTATGGTCGTAACTTTTTAATCCCACAAGGATTTGCTGTATTAGCTACTTCATCTGCTAAAAAAGTGTTAGCTGAAAATTTAAAACAAAAAGCTCACAAAGAAGCTAAAATTGTTGCTGATGCAAGAGCTTTAGCTGAAACTTTAAAAGCTTTAGATATCAAAATTTCTGCTAAAGCAGGAGGTGAAAAATTATTTGGATCTATCACTAATGCTGACATCGCTCAAATTTTAGAGAAAAATGGTCAATCAATTGATAGAAAATTCATTACTTCTGGTGTTGTAAAAAGAATTGGTAAATATACCGCTACTGTTCGTTTACACCGTGATGTAATTGTTGAATTACCATATGAAATTGTAGCTGAACAAGCTTAATTTTTAAACAAAATAATTTAAAAAGTCCCGTATAGCGGGACTTTTTTTGCTTATAATTGTGTAAATTTGATTTTATAAAATTCCTGTTTATGATTGAAATTGATTTTCAAGTTTGGTTAAAAACTATTTCAAATATATCAATTCGTTATTTTGTTTTAGCTGGATTATCGTTTTTGATTTTTTATGTGATTTTTAAAAAGCAACTTCAAAAAGGGAAAATTCAAAAAAAGTTTCCTAAAAATGAAAACTACTACAGAGATGTAAAATATTCTGTGGTTTCGATGCTTATTTTTTCAACTGTAGCTTATTTTTCATTTACTTATTTGAAAGATTATAATACAATCATTTACTCAAAAATAGATAATAATTATTACTTGGTATTTAACTTTATTTGGATGTTTTTTTTACATGATGCTTATTTTTATTGGATTCATAGACTAATGCATCTTCCTTTTTTATATAAAAAAGTACATTTAATTCATCATAAATCTACTAACCCTTCCCCTTGGACAGCTTATGCATTTCATCCACTAGAAGCAATACTTGAAGCTGGTATTATACCGCTTGTCGCTTTTACTATTCCTGTATATAGAAATGCTTTTTTTATTTTTATGTTGTTCCAAATTATTTATAACGTTTATGGTCATTTAGGTTATGAATTATATCCTAAGAATTTTCATAAAACAATAATAGGAAAGTGGGTTAACACGAGTGTTGCACACAATTTGCATCATAAATCATTTTATGGGAATTTTGGACTTTATACCTTGATATGGGATCGATTGTTTGGAACTTTGCGAGAGGATTATGATGAGACATTTTCAAATTTGAAATCCCCATAAACTAGTTGTTTGCATATGTAAATATATTCACTGAGCACCAAATAAAAATAAATACTTAGTGAAGTAAATACCAATGATTAAAAAGGGATAACATATGTTACCTATGACAAATAAAATTTTACACAAATGAAACAAGATTAAATTAATGAAATATAAAAGATTAACAAAAGAACAATTTGAATCATTGCATGAAGAGTTTGCTAATTTTTTAGCTACGCAACAAATAGATAAAAATGAATGGGATCAATTAAAAAATGAGAAACCCGAAATTGCTGAACAAGAGCTTGATGTTTTTTCTGATTTGATTTGGGAAGGAGTTTTAGAAAACACAAAATTTTTGGAACATTTTTCTAAAAATCACATTTTTTTATTTCATTGTCAAGAAAAGTTTATTCAATCAATAGTGCTGAAATCATTAGAGGAATCTACTGATTTTATGACAAAAGAAGGTTTGAAATGGTTGGGAGATAATATGTTTACGGATTTAGTTGAAATTCATTTAGGGAAAAGAAATTATGATCAGGAACGTAATGCTGCAATTTTTGATTTAATTACCCAAGGTGCTATTTTGAGTGATGGTCAACTTTATATTCAAGTGAGTGGAATTATAGAATCGAAATAATCTTATATTTCAAATTAATTGGCTATTTTAGTATTTTAAATACTTTAATAGCCAATTTTTTATGGACGTTTTGCAAAAACTACAAGCCTTACGAGAAGAACTTAATCAACATAACTATAATTACTATGTCTTAGATAATCCTACTATTTCGGATTATGAATTTGATGTAAAACTTAAAGAACTTCAAGATTTAGAAACAAAACATCCAGAGTTTTTTGATGAAAATTCACCAACGGTCAGAGTGGGTGGCGCGGTAACTAAAAATTTTGATACTATAGTACACGAGTTCCGTATGTATTCCTTAGATAATTCGTATTCAAAAGAAGATCTATTGGATTGGGAAAACCGTATTCAAAAAATTTTAGGGAATGTTCCTTTGGAATTTACTTGTGAGTTGAAATATGATGGCGCATCAATCAATATTTCTTATGAAAATGGAAAGTTAAAAAGAGCCGTGACTCGTGGGGATGGATTTCAGGGCGATGAGGTAACAAATAATATTAAAACAATTAAAGCTGTTCCTATTCAATTAAAAGGGGATTTTCCGCAAAAATTTGATATTAGAGGTGAAATTATTTTGCCTTTTGCTGGTTTTGAAAAAATGAATCAGGAACTTATTGAAATAGGTGAAACTCCTTATTCAAATCCAAGAAATACTGCTTCTGGAAGTTTGAAATTGCAAGATAGTGCAGAAGTGGCTAAACGACCATTAGATTGTTTGTTATATACAATTGTTGGAAATAATTTGAATTTTCAAACACAATTTGAAGGACTTCAAAAAGCTCGTGAATGGGGTTTTAAAGTGCCTGTTCAGTCTAAGTTGGCTAAGTCACTTGATGAGGTATTTGATTTTATTGATTATTGGGACACACATAGACACGAATTGCCTTATGAAACAGATGGTGTAGTGATAAAAGTTAATAATCTGAATCACCAAGAAGAGTTGGGGTATACTTCCAAATCTCCACGTTGGGCTATTGCTTATAAATTTAAAGCAGAACAAGTATCAACAAAATTGAATTCAATTTCGTACCAAGTTGGTAGGACTGGAGCAATTACGCCTGTTGCAAATTTAGAACCAGTTCAACTTGCTGGGACTATTGTAAAAAGAGCTTCTCTTCATAATGCTGATCAAATAGAGAAATTAGATATTAGAATAGGAGATGAGGTTTTTGTGGAAAAGGGTGGCGAAATTATCCCAAAAATAATAGGGGTTGATTTGTCTAAAAGAACTTCAGATTTAGGAGCAACTAAATACATAACTCATTGTCCAGAGTGTAATGATAAATTAGAGCGAAAAGAAGGTGAAGCTAATCACTATTGTCCAAATTATTATGGGTGTCCTCCTCAGATAATAGGAAGAATTCAACATTATATCACTAGAAAAGCTATGGATATTGAAGGGTTGGGTGGTGAAACTGTTGCATTGCTTTACAATAACGGCTTGGTGAAAAATTATGCCGATTTATATGATTTAAAAAAAGAGCAAGTCGTTGTTTTAGATAGAATGGCTGATAAATCTGCAGAAAACTTAATAAACGGAATTGAAAAATCTAAAGAGATTACTTTTGATAGGGTATTATATGCTTTAGGGATACGTTATGTAGGGGAGACTGTTGCAAAAAAATTAGCTAAGCATTATAAATCTATAGATAATTTAAAAAATGCTTCACTGGAAGAGTTGACAACTGTAGAGGAAATTGGAATTAAAATAGCACAAAGTGTTAGGGAATTCTTTGAAAATCAAGAAAATATTCTTATTATTGATAGGCTCAAGACAGTTGGTGTTCAGTTTGAAATGAGCGTAAATGATGCATTAATACTTTCAAATAAATTAGAAGGGAAAATCTTTGTAGTTTCTGGTGTTTTTGAAAAATTCTCAAGAGATGATTTGAAAAAAGCAATTGAAGACAATGGAGGTAAAGTAGGTAGTTCTATTTCAGCAAAAACAAATTTTGTAGTTGCAGGTGAAAATATGGGACCAGCAAAATTAGAAAAAGCGAATCAACTTGGAGTTAAAATAATCTCAGAAGATGAATTTATTGGACTGATAAGTAGTTAATGAAAAAAGTAAAAGCAGCAATAGTAGTTTATATAGTAGTAAGTATATCTTATTTGTTTGCGGCAATGTGTCATAATGATGAGTTAGCTATATTATCAAAACCTATTGTCTCTTCATCAATGATTTTTTATTTTTTTCAAGAAAGGAAAGGAAAAGTTAATTACTGGCAATTATTGATATTATTTCTTTTGTTTTTTAGTGGTGTTTTAAATCTGTTTGATGATAGCCAAGCATTTACTTTTGTACTTTATCTAAATATATTGGCTTACATAGTTTTATTAGGTACTATTGCAAAAGCTTTATTTGAAATGAATATTAAAAAAATAGATCATTTTAACTTAGGTTATATTTTGTTAATGGTACTTTTTCTCTTTAGTATTTTTTATGGAAGTGTTTTTTTGGTTTTTGATAAAAAATATAGTTTGTATTATGTTTTTGTTTGCTATGGCATAGTTCTTACGCTTGTCGGGATTTTAGTGTCGATATTGTTTGTGTATAATAACAGTTTGAAGAACCTATATTTAATGCTTGCTGTTTTTTGCTTTATAATTTGTGATTCATTTTATGCAATATATTATTACTATTACGGTTTCTTATTTTTAAGGTTTATAAGTATTTTAAGTAATTCATTTTCGTATTATTTTTTGGTTCAATCTTTTGTAACAGAATCAAAAAAAGAAATGTAATCAGGATTAAGTTGAAACAAATTAGCAAATCAAATCAAATTCTGCTTTATAATTATAGTAGAATTGTTAAAAAATATATTGTTGTTTAATTTACTTGATAGTGTTTGCTAAATTATATCGTATTATTTTTACGTCTAATTATGTAACGACAATAGATAATAATAGAATTGAAAACTAAATATTCCAATAGAGCTAAAAGAAAAAAGAACGAGATTAAATTGTTGTTCAATTTGTTTTTTTTTACTGCAATTACAGAAGTTCTTGCTGAATATTTTCAATACATAGACTTTGTTTATGTATTGAAACCATTGTTGGTGCCTATACTTACTTTTATTTATTGGAAAAAATCTAGAACTAGAGATTTTGCTTATATAGTGGCAATGTTTTTTGTTTTGTTAGCAAATATCTTTTTTATTTCAACAGATATAAATTCATTAATTATAGGTTCTTTGTTTTATCTTTTTTATAGAGTTTTAATTATTCACTTAGTTATAAAACATTTGAAATTAACTCACTATTTGCCTATATGTTTGGGGAGTTTACCTTTTTTAGCAATTTTTGGATATGTAGCTTTTATCGCCAAAGAAAATATGGGGGTAGGCTTCTATGTTTATATGCTACAAACGATATTAATGAGTTTTCTCGCAGGATATTCTTTAGCGGCATATATGATAGATGCCAATAAGAAAAACTACTGGCTTCTTATAGGAAATATACTTTTTAGTGTGGTACATTTAATGGTGGTTTTTAAAATCTATTTTCTAGATATGCTAATATTTCAACCTATTGCGATGATTTGTTATGTTATGGCACAATATTTTATTTATAAGTTTATTATACTATCCGAAAAGTTGAAAAATTAAATAATGATTCTTCGACCTCCAGAAGTGATATTTTTCTTTTCATCTAGATAAAAATCAATTCTTCCTAAATTTATTCCATAACAGCCAACTTGATTTATCAAAACTTCTTGACCGTCTAAATTTTTCTCAATTACTGGTTTCTCTAAGAAAGTATGTGTGTGACCACCTATAATCAAATCGATATTTTTTGTTTTGCGCGCTAAAATCAAATCAGAGACTCTTTCTGGATTTTCTTTATAATGAAAGCCAAGGTGTGATAAACAAATAACCAAGTCACATTTTAAATCATTTTTTAAAATTCTTGACATATCTTGAGCAATCTCTATGGGTTCGTTGTAAATCGTTTCTTTGTAAAGTTTTTTATCAACTAAGCCATCTAATTGAACACCTAATCCAAAAACGCCAATTTTTACTCCCCCTTTTTTGAAAACTTTATAAGGTTTTATATGACCATTTAAAACGGTGTTTTTAAAATCATAATTAGCAGAAACAAAATCAAAATTTGCATGATGAAGTTGGGCATAAAAACCATCAACGCCATTGTCAAAATCGTGATTACCAAGTGTAGCTAAATCATATTTCATCATACTCATTAACTTAAACTCTAATTCACCTCCATAATAATTGAAGTAGGGAGTGCCCTGAAAAATGTCTCCTGCATCTAATAATAGTACATTTTCTTCCTCTCTTCGTATTTGCTCTATTATTGCCGCACGTCTAGCAACACCTCCTTGATTAGGGTTTTTAGGATCAGTAGCAGGGAAAGGGTCTATGTGGCTATGTACATCATTTGTATGTAAAATAGTGATTTTTTTTACAGACGAAATATTTGTTACACTAAAACTTTCAAGTGGTAAACTTCCAAGACCTAATAAAGTTGTGCTTGCTGCGGTATTTTTTAAAAAATCTCTTCTTTTCATAAATTATATTATTCTTGGTTAACCTTAACATCAAAATTTACACGTACTGTTTCTACTTCTTTCAAATAATCAATAAGTATGTTTCTAAGTTTGTAGTCTATATCATAGATGTTTTCTCTTTTTTTGAAAAAATCCATTTTATCACCTCCGTTAGATAAATAATCATTAGTTACCACATAATATATCTTTTCTAAATCAAGTGGTTGCCCTTTTATTTTTATATCCTTTACTTTATTGTCATTCGTAATCGTTAGTGTTATGCCTGCTATAGGATGTGGTTTTTTTTCAGCGACAAAATAGTTAGAAAATTCTAATAATTGCTGACCTTTTAGAGCTACAACTACAGCAGTGTTTTCAAAAGGCATAATTTCAAAAGCCGTACGAGTAGTTACATTTCCTTGAGGAAGTATGGAACGAATGCCACCATTATTTAGGATACAAGCATCTATTTCTTTGTTTTCTCTTTTTTTGAAAACGAAATTGGCTCTGTCTAGTGTGATTTCAGCCATTAAGTCGCCAATTTTAGACTGCCATTTTCCTTTGCTCTTATCCAGAGTTTCAGGACAAGTGGCTAATACATTATCTAAATCTCTATCAAGTTTGTTTTTGAATGGAGCAATAACAATGTTATATTCTGCAAGTTGATCGTATTTGTTATTGATATTAATTTGCTTTCCTTCTATTTTAGAAACATCTAATTGAGCAAATAAATCGTTAGAAAAAACTAATAACGTTAAAATTAAAACAAAATGTTTTAAACCTGTGATACACTTTCTTACATTTACCATTTTCTAAAGAGTCTGAATTGATTAATTTTGCTTGAAATAAATCAAGCCGTAAATGTAGTATGTTTGTAAAGTTTATAAAAGAAATTTCACTTAAAAAAATTCTTAAAAATAGGTTAAAAAATGTAACTCCAAATGTTTTAGAAACCCCAATTAAGAAAATAGGTGTTTTGATAGATGAAAATTATTTTTTTGATAAAGAAAAGTTGGTACGTGAAATTGTTAACAACGGTTTGAAAAAAGAGAATATTACTATATTGTCATACAAATCAAAAATAAATAAAAATGACACTATAACAAATCCAACTTTTTCCGATAAGGATATGAGTTGGAAAGGGGATTTTGTTTCACAAGATGTGACGTCTTTTATGAAAACCCCATTTGATTTATTGATTAGTTATTATGACATTGAAAAAGCTTCGTTGTTGTTGATTACAAATGGCTCTAAAGCGTTATTTAAGGTTGGATTTTCTACTATAGATAGAAGACTTAATCATTTAATGATAAATACGAATGCCGAAAATTACAAGGTTTTTGTACACGAATTATTTAGATATTTAAAAATTTTAAACAAAATATAAAAAAATGCAATCATTTATTGGCACAGGTGTAGCACTTGTAACACCTTTTAAAAAAGACTTTTCTGTAGATGTAGATGCTTTAAAAAGAATTGTTAATTATGTTATTGAAGGCGGAGTGGAATATTTGGTAGTATTAGGTACTACTGGTGAATCTGCTACTCTTTCTAAAGAAGAAAAGAACTTGATAATTCAAACTATTGTATCAGAGAATGCAGGAAGATTGCCTTTGGTTCTAGGGGTTGGAGGTAATAATACAAGTGAAATAGTAGAAGAACTTAAAACAAGAGATTTTTCAAATTTTCAAGCTATACTTTCAGTTTCTCCTTATTATAATAAACCTACACAAGAAGGAATTTATCAGCATTTTAAAATAATAGCTCAAACATCGCCAGTTCCAGTTATATTATATAATGTTCCTGGACGTACAGGTAGCAATATGTTGCCTGAAACTGTTTTGAGATTAGCAAATGATTTTAAGAATATTATAGGAGTTAAAGAAGCAGCTAGTGATATGGTTCAGGCTATGAGAATTATTCAGCATAAACCAAAAGATTTTCTTGTGCTTTCTGGAGATGATATGATTGCTTTACCAATGATTTTAGCTGGTGGAGATGGGGTTATTTCTGTAATTGGACAAGGTTATCCTAAAGAATTTTCTGAAATGGTTCGTTTAGGATTAGAAAGAAAAGTAGATGAGGCAAATGCGCTACATTATAGGCTTATGGATAGTATAGATATGATTTTTGAGCAAGGAAACCCTGGAGGAATAAAAGAAATTTTTAAATCATTAAAACTGTCTGAAAATACTTTGCGTCTGCCATTGGTAAACGTAACGGAAAGTCTTGCAGAAAAATTAGACGAGTTTACACAACAACTTTTGAAATAACTGCAAAATAAAAGTTTTGTAGAAAGAAATTAATAACTAAATTTGCAGTTCGTTTTATAGGATTAATAAAATCCTTTAAAACCAAATGTTTTTCAAGAAAATATGAATAAATTTTTATACGGATTCTTTTTTGTTATCGCTCTTTCGTCTTGTACAGAGTATCAAAAGGCATTGAAATCTGAAAGTCCTGCTATTAAATTATATGCAGCTAAAAATAAATATCAAGCAGGAAAATATGAGAAAGCTATCCGCTTGTTTGAGCAAATAGCTCCTACTTATAGAGGTAAAGCAGAAGCTGAAGACGTGTTTTATATGTTTGCTATGTCATATTATAAGACTAAGCAATATTACTTGGCAGGTTATCAGTTTGAAAGTTTTGCTTCAATGTATTCAAAAAGCCAAAAAGTAGAAGAAGCATCTTTCTTGGGAGCTAAATCATACTCTATGCTTTCTCCAGAATATTCTTTAGATCAAGTAGATACTGATAAGGCAATTGAAAAACTTCAAAATTTTATCAACAAATATCCATCGTCAACTTATCTTGAAGAAGCTAATAAACTAGTGAAAGGTTTGCAAGATAAAATAGAGAAAAAGGCTTTTGAAATTGCTAAACAATACAATACAGTTTCTGATTATAAAGCAGCAATTAAAGCGATGGATAACTTTATTTTAGATTTTCCAGGAACACCATATAAAGAAAAAGCTTTGTTTTATAAGTTGGATTCTAGTTACAAATTAGCAATAAATAGTGTTCCTAGTAAAATGGAAGAAAGATTAAGAGCAGCAAAAGTAGCTTATGAAAATCTTTTAAAATTTAATACTAATACTGATTATAAGAAAAATGCGGACATTATGTTAGCAAGAATAGATAGTGATTTAAAACAATTTCAAAAATAGGATAATAGGATGGATTTAAAGAAAACGACAGCTCCAGTTAACACAATTACTTATAACAAAAGTCAAATTGAAGAGCCTACTGGAAATATCTATGAAGCTATTACCATTATGGCAAGAAGAGCTAATCAAATTAATTCTGAGATAAAAAAAGAGTTAATTGATAAATTAGATGAATTTGCTACTTATAATGATAGTTTAGAAGAAATTTTTGAAAACAAAGAACAAATTGAAGTTTCTAAGTTTTATGAGAAATTACCTAAAC
>JASGCW010000249.1 GCA_030053945.1 Limnohabitans sp. | reverse complement strand
AAATAATAAAAATCCATTAAAAAACACGAACTAAAGTTCGGTTAAGGAGATGTTAGTTGCAACAAAATTCGACAGTATGAAATAAAATTGTATATTTTCAGGAAAATTTAAACAATGAATATGTTAAAAGAAATAGAAATAGCAAAATCTTGGTCGTTTTCTGAAAAAACGACTAAAGATACATCTTATATTACACATGGTTATTATACATATCCTGCAAAATTTATTCCACAACTTGCACAAAGATTGATAGTTGAGAATAGTAACAATGGTGATATTATAATTGACCCTTTTAGTGGTAGTGGAACAACAGTTTTAGAAAGTATTGTAAATCATAGAATTGGAAAAGGAACAGATATTAATGAAATTGCAACTTTAATCGCAAAGGTTAAAACAACACCAATAAATCCAATTCTATTATCAAAAGAATTTACAAACTTGTATTTTGACATAACTAACAGATTAAATCGGCAATATGATTATTACTTAAAAGAAGCTTTAGCAAAAATACCTAAAAATGAACGTATTGACTATTGGTTTAAAAACGAAACAAAAAATAAATTAGCAATTTTATTAACAAAAATACTTGAAAATCAAAACAATGATATTCGAGATTTCTTTTTAGTTTCATTCGCACAAATATTAAAAACTTGTTCAATTTGGATGCAAAAAAGCGTAAAACCAACAAGAGATTTAAAGAAAAAAGATTATGAACCGATAAAAACATTTTTTGAGCAAACAAAAAAAATGATAAAAAAACACGCTGAATTTGACAAAATATTAAACAACGAAATAAAACAAAATATTGATAATTACAGAGAAATAAAATGTCAAGACGCAAGAAATTTGCCTTGTGAAGATGAAAAAGCGACTTTAATTGTTACAAGTCCGCCTTATGTAACTTCTTATGAATATGCTGATTTACACCAATTACCTTTACTGTGGTTTGGTTATCTGAACAAATTAAGTGAATTTCGTAAAAAATTTATGGGTAGCGCTTATAAAGAACGTAAAAATATTGATTTACAAAGCAATTTAGCAAGCGAAATAGTTACAAAATTAGGTAATAACAAAAAAAGTAAAGAAGTCAAAAATTATTTTGCTGATATGCTCGAAACTTGGATAGAAACAAAACGAGTTTTAAAAAAAGGTGGTCGTGCTTGTATTGTAATAGGAAACACGCAATTTAATGGTGTTGAAATACTTAATGCAGAAGTTTTTAAAGAACAATTTGAAAACATTGGTTTTAAAACTCATAAAATAATTCATCGTGAAATTCCGTCAAAAATGTTACCATCAACAAGAGATGCAGAAACAGGCAGATTTGCAAAAACTTCTAATACTGATAAATTAGCATATCCAACAGAATATATATTAATAATGGAAAAATTATGAAATTTGACGATTTAGTTACAATATACGAAAAATCAAAAAAGAAATACGGAAAAGATACATATCGCCATATTTCAGAGATTTTAGCATCAGCCAAAAATCAACATAAAAAAGATTTTGAAGGAGAAAACCACGAGCAATCGTGGAGAGCATTCAAAGGCAAAAATCTTGAAAAATTGATTGAATACATTATAACAGAAGAAGTTGAAAGTATGGGATTATCCGTAATAAATGGTAATTCACTTGAAAAAACTTTTGAAAAAAATTTGTCAGATGAATTAAGTCAAGTGAAACGAAATTTGTATATTGACTATGGAGAATTTGGAGCGCATTTACCTGATGTTGATATAATCATCTACAAACCTGAAACAAGCAAAATTATTGCTGTTTTGTCAATAAAAGTAACACTACGAGAACGAATAGCACAAACAGGTTATTGGAAAATGAAACTTTTACAAGCAAAAGCAACAAAACACATAAAAGTCTATTTTGTAACACCTGATGAAGATGGAACTTTAACAACAAAAGAACCAACAAAAAAAGGTCGTGCTATTGTAGAAGTTGATACAGATGGCGGTTATGTTTTAAGCGAAACCAACATAGTAGAAAGCAAAAAAGTAAAAATGTTTGATAAATTTTTTGCCGATTTGAAGAAAATACTAACGTTATAATACTGAAAATAAAATAAATGCAACTAACATGGCACACCCGACAATTGCCTTTTTTTCCACCGCACTCGGCTAACGCACAAAAAAAGCAACTGCGGGTGTGCCTATCCGTTATGGGCAAGTTAAAAAACAATATGGTCTGCGAGAGCCAACGGGCTGACCACCCAAAGTGACAAAAAACAGTATTATAAGTGGAGACCAGAACCCACTTAAAAAAAACGGGGCGTATTCTGAAAAGCCATATGAGTATGAATAAAAAACAGTAGACATGAACATTAAATCAATACATATTTTAGCAATATCAATTTGTGCGTCAATTTTTATGACATCTTGTGCATCAATGAAAATGACAGATTTAAAACCAACGCCAAAAAACTCAAAACTTTTACCTACGCTGCAAACTCGAATAGATATCAGTTCGTTTGAGAGTGCTTATACCTTAGGAACATCAACTTCAATATCCACAGGTACAGTTTATGGTCGATCAAGAACGGGAACAAATTCGACAAGTGTGTCAGGTATCGGTGTTTCTGTTTCTTCTACAACTATGAGTAAAGACCCAAGAATTCAGGATGCAATAACAATTTTTGACAGAGATGTAAAAGACAACATTACAGACCCGTTTGGAGAATCAAAAGGGTATATTTTATGTAAGATAAATGCGTCTAATCAAAAAACAAATTTAGGTTGGGCTTTTCTTTCGGGATTAACCTTGATGATTCCAAATATTTTTGGAATGCCAATGGGTTCTTATAAAATCACACTAGATGTCGATATCGAAATTTATAATAATTCGGAAAAATTGATAGCAAGATACAACGGCACCGCAGAAAGTAAAAAATATATGGCTGCTTATTGGGGGTATGGAAAAGATGTTGAAAGAATGGCTAATATTACAGCTTTTCGAGACACTTTGAATCAGATTAAAATAGCGATCGAAAATGATTATAGCAATATAATTTTAAAACTTGAGAATTAAAACCTACAGACGGAAAATATTTTAAGAATTATGTTATTGAGGAACTAATTGAGGGACACACTACAGATTTACCTCAAATGTCCACGGGTGTAAAAGAAAAGATGGTTGAAGCTATTTATGAAATTTTTGTAAATGCACAA
>JASGCW010000248.1 GCA_030053945.1 Limnohabitans sp. | reverse complement strand
AAAAGTTTTACTTGACAAAAATTTGGTTGAAAAAAATCCAGGTAAACGATTCATTGCAAAAATCATGTTAAATTCATTTTGGGGAAAACTTGCACAAAGATCTAATTTTCCAAAAACAGCAATCTGTAAAACATATGACCAGTTTTGGAAAATTTTAAACGATGATACATTAGAAATCTTAGGTGAGCATCAGGTAAATGATGATACGATTTTACTGTGTTATAAAGAAAAAGATGAGAATGAATGCAATCCAGGAAATACAAATATTGCTGTTTCGTCTTATGTTACAACATACGCTCGCTTGCACTTATATAAATTTATGGATCAGGTTGTTCAAAATGGTACAGATCGTTTACTATACTTTGATACAGATTCAATACTATATATTAAACGTGAAGGAGATATTGAAATTAAAACGGGCGACTTTCTTGGTGACATGACAGACGAAATCTCCGGGGGATGGGGTAAGGGCGCCCAGTGCATACGTTTTGCTAGTGCTGGGCCTAAGAATTATGCATTCGAGGTTTTAAAACCAGATGGCACAACTGAGGTTGTATTGAAAACAAAGGGAATTGCAAATTATGCAAAAACTTTATCAGTGTTAAACATGGAACAAATGGTTAAAATGGTACAAAACTATATAGAAAAACAAACTGATATTCTTCCTGTTGAACAATTTGTTATTAAAAGTAATAAATATACGCATAATGTTGTTTCTTCAAACTTTTTTAAAATTTATAAAGTTGTAAGTGAAAAACGACGCATTGTCGGTAATTTCACTCTTCCTTACGGTTATTCTGAATAAAATGTTGATTGATTATAAATATTTGCAATTTATTTCTCCATTCTCAATGATTGTTTCTGGACCAAGTGGTTCCGGAAAAAGTTTTCTTATAAGACGTATTTTAAAAAATCATAAAAAATTGATTGAACCAGAAAAGGATGTTTTAACAGTTTTATGGGTTTATGGTGTTTGGCAAAAAATTTATGAGGAACCAATTGAAAACGTTAAAATTGAATACACTGATATTTTACCTACAGAAAAGGAGTTAGATGAAAATAAACCAGATTTAATAGTGATTGATGATTTAATGAATGAAATTAGTGACAATAAACAATTAGGCAATTTGTTCACAAAAATAAGTCATCATAACAACATAAATGTTATATTCATAATGCAAAATTCATTTAATCAAGGAAAACAAATGAGAAACCTTCATTTAAATAGCCACTATCTAATTATAATGAAAAATCCTAGAGATATGAGTCAAATAGATACATTAGGACGGCAATTAAAAATATCAAATGCTTTAAACCAAGCTTATAAAGATGCCACAAAAAGTTCTTTCGGTTATCTTATTATAGATTTTAAACAAACAACACCAAGAGAATATATGCTTAAAACTAGGATAACACCTGAAGAATCTGAAAACGGAATATTTTCACCAATTTTCTATTTGATAAGATGAGTTCTACATTAAAAAATTATATTCAACAGCTTCAATTTATTTCAAAAATTAAAAATAAAAAGATTCGTGAAGGAATACTTCAAGAATTCAGTAATGATCAACGATTTTTCAATGCTTTAAAAGAAATTGTTGAAAATACCTTAAGAAAAAATATTCCTTTAAAACCGAAAGAAAAAAGGTCTCTGAGAAAATATAAAAAGATCCTCTTGCAATTTACAAAACCAAAAATATCTAAACGTAAAAAAAAGCAATTAGTGGTTCAAAGTGGTGGTTATTTAAATATACTCATTCCTGTAATTACTTCATTTTTAACATCATTATTAAATAAATGAGTACAGTTAAGAAAGTTGCTGTTGTTCCTTTTGAACAAATTCAAAATGGTAAAGGAATAGATGAAATTAAAATTGAAAGACCAAAAATGCAATCAATCAAAGAGCGTCAACATATTAAAATGATTAATCTTTTACGTATAATGTCTCGTTTGGCAAATATTCATGGATATGATGAAAATGGAAAAATTTTAGACAGAAGTGGAAAGTATATGGATCAAACTGATATTGCTGTTTTACTTTTAAATGCAATGTCACCAGGAAAACTTATAATAGGAGAAGACGAGTTTATTTATCTCCTTAAAAAGGCAAATGTTAATCCAGATTTAATTCTGAATGAAAATGTTAGATATAAGTTGTTAAATGAGAGAAGGATTCAAAATGAAATAATAAATGAAGATTTAATTCCAGAAACTCAGATATTCGCATCAAGAAAAGAACCATTAATGGATATTGAAAATAATAAAGAAAAAACTGATAATATTGAACCACGTAAAGTAGTTAAAAGAAAGTTAAGTGATGATATATTAAACGATTATAGTGATAACATAAATGATGAATCATTCAATTCAAAACGAAAAAGAAATGAACTACCAGACAACTGGATTGTACCAGAAGAAGAATGAAATTTTATCAAAAATATACTTTTCACCTAAAAATCCAGCATCATTTAGCTCTGTTGAAAAATTGTATAAAGCTGCAAATGAATTTATACCTATTTCACTGAATGGAGTGAAAAAGTGGTTAAGTTATCAAAATGTTTATACTTTACATAAACAAAGAAGACGAAATTTTATTAGAAACAAAGTTATTGCGGAAACAGTTAATGAACAATTTCAAGCTGATATAGTTGACATGCAAAAGTTTTCAAGATATAATAAAGGATTCAAGTATATCTTAACTGTTGTTGATGTTCTCAGTAAATTTGCATTTGCCATTCCACTGAAAGATAAAACTTCTCAATCTGTACAAAAAGCATTTGAAAAAATATTTAAAATAAGAATACCAAATAAAATACAAACAGATAAAGGAAAAGAATTTATTAATCAAAATGTGCAATCACTATTTAAAAAACATAATATTCACTATTTTTCATCAAATAATCCTGACATAAAATGCTCAAATATTGAAAGGTTAAATAGAACATTAAAAGGAAAAATGTGGAAATATTTCACATCAAAAGGATCCAAAACATGGATAGATGTTATTGATGATATTATTGATGCATATAATAATTCAATTCATTCAACAACAAAACTAAAACCAATTGATGTAAATAATTTAAATCAAAATATCGCATTTTTAAATACTAATGGATTTGCAACATTAAGAGATTACTTGAAATCATTTGTTAAAAAATCTTTAATTAAAGAAGGTGATTC
>JASGCW010000247.1 GCA_030053945.1 Limnohabitans sp. | reverse complement strand
GGTACAATCGTTAGCCCACTTTTGCAACTCGGTTTTTCCGAGTAGGGGGAATTACTGCCAACGCTAGGGCTTTGTGCAGGTTGGAAATTAGTATTCCATCCGCCCACAACCGCTGCCGATTGAAAATATAAAGTTGAAGTTAAGAACAAAAGTTGAATGTTGCTTGTCAAGCCCGAACCACAGCCTGGATTTGCAATTGGCTGATGTTTGCTGGTCATACCCAACTTGCATAAAACCCAATGTTATGGGCTGGTGTTTTTGGTTTCATAATTTACTTTTTATCCATTTAAAGCCGTGCATATTACTTGAGTCAATTCTCATAATATATTCGTCTTCGCCAATGAAACGCAAAACCCCTTCAGATAATTCGCCTCGTCCCTCGTCTCTGGCTTTTATTAAAACACTAACAAGTGGATAAAACGTATACCTATATTCTCCAGGTTTTGAAATTTCTTCATCAAATTTGAGACTTTCATTCGTATCGCAGATTAATAAAGAACCTTTGCCATCACTAATTCTTCTTGCACATTCTAATCGACCAGTAAAGCTTGCTATTTTCCCATTTTTTCCGATTCTATTGCACGTCCGAAATAAAACCGGTCTCGTAGTTGGCAGATAATTTTTTAATACAATATCCCATACATCATAAAATGCCTTTCTTTTTCCAGTATAGTCGGTATACAGCCAATTTGAAATAAAGATTCTACTGTCTTTAGTTATTGATGCATCTCTTTGTAAAATGTCAATCAAATTTTGAGCAATTTCATTCTTTGTAGCTTTTGTCAATCTATAGTGAAATTCGTCGTCCATAATTTAAAAAACTTACAACAGAGAAGGCATATTGTAGAATTAGGGTGTCGCCTTACACTTGCCCACAACGCTAGGGGTTGGCGTTTTTGGGACCTTCGAGTTCCGTCTGCCCGTAACCGAAGCCCAATGATTGCAATATTGCTGATGTTTTTTTCATAAGCCAAATATATAACGTGAAGCCCGAACTGAAGACCAGCTTTGCAATTAGCTGAAGCTAGTTTGTAAAGCCCCAATATTGCCAAACCTAATGTTGGTTGCAGTGTTTATTTTGCTATAAGGCTTCTTTACTATTCTTTAATTGCAATTCAATTTGTTTAAGTTTTTCTAAGTCAGTTATAAATTCAACATTAGTAACTTTTGCATTTGCTCTTTGGCTGTCTACACTTGCATCGTTTCCTGTGAAATATACTTTGTAGGCTGCATAAGCCTTTATTGATTTGTCCTTATTAATTTGTGAAAAAACATATAAAAACCAAATTGCGTTTTCGTTTGGAATATTGTTATAAGTCGAGCCATAAGAGTTGAAGTTGAAAAAGTTTTTAGGAAGTCTTTTTTTTATTTCAGCTATTTTCTGTTTGTAAAAGACTGTGTCAAAATTGTATTCTGGTGAAAACAAAATATTTTTATTCTGATTTAAAGTAGCTCTACCCCAAATCCAATTCAATATTGATTTTGCTTGACTGTTATAAGCAAATGTTCTATTGTCGAAATTTATATTTTGCAAGATAATTATGTTGTTACGTGGATATATAACTTTAGGTTGGTCTCCACTAAAAATAACTCCAGTTTTGCTTTTTGCTCTTTGTTTTTCAAATGCTTCTTTGTCTTTAATTTCTATTAACTGAATTTTTGAATTAATGTTATTGTCACTAAATGATAAGTCGAGTTGAAGCACTTCTCCTGTTGAATCAAAATAGCGAAATCTAAAAAGATTAAACCCTGTCGGCATAACTAAAGTTACAGCACGTTTTGCTTTTGGATTTTTTACTAAGGTTTCTTGATAGTATTTTGTTAGTAGAGAAATAATTTTATTCTTGTTATTCTTTAAATAGTTTTCATCAAAGTCAAGCAAGGCATCATTTATTTTATTTTGTTCAATTTTGTCTATGGCATTTGTCGCAAGACGTTGTTGTACATTTTTTATTTGGTCAGTATTTGTTTGTCCATAAAATACATTTGAAACCAGAAGTGCAGCAATAAGAACTATAATCTTCATAATAAAACTGGTTGTTAATTTTTAAGTAAGAGTTTTTGTCTAACATAGCAGCCAACGAACAGGGCTTGCTTGCAGGGCTGGAATTTATTGCTGGTCCGCCCGGAACCGCTGCTGATTAAAGATATAAAAGTACAGGTTAACAAACAAAAGCCCAACAATGTACGTCCAGCCCAGATGAAGCACAACAGCGATAAAATGACCATTGCTCAAATGTCAAGCCAGCCTAGCAGCAAACCCAATGTTGTACGTTCGCCCTTTCCTCCCAAGTTAATAAAGTTGCACATGTATATGGTCGTCATGCCTAACAGCTTGGCACCCGTGAAATCTAATTTTTTCTGTTGTAAGCCCTAATCTTGTTTTCAAATGAGGCTCGATAAATATTTTGCCGATTGCGCTTTGTGAAGCAAATAGATTTACAAGCTCTTTTGTCCTCATACCGTCAAACATAAAATTGTTTTTGTTTCCTTGAGGAATGATTTTCCTTAACAAGCTGTATTGCCAGTGTCCATTACTTTCACAAAATTCTGTTGTGTTCTTTTCGCCTGGTCTCGGTTCTTCGGAAATGCCATAACCAATAAATGAAGGGCAGTCATTGGTTTGTTCCTCAGTTTTTGTGTCAATGTAACAAAAGGAAATATCAAGCTTTTTACCATCGTTATGGCTTAAATGAGGAAACAATGGAAATCTATTGATAAACGGAAAGTTAGCGTCCAAATAATTCAAAGTGGTGTTTGGATATTTTTCATTCATTTGATTTGCGACTTCAAATGCAGTTTCTCTTAAAGTTAGCCGAACATAATTTCTATTAAGGAAACAAGTCAAAATATTTTGTGGTTGCAAATTGTTTGTTTTAAAAATTGGAAGAGGAACTCGTCCAAATGGTTTTGCAATTAATGGTACTAATCCGAATGTAACGATACTATAAATTATCAGAAAGGAAGTAAGCTTTGAAAGTCCCCGAAAATATTTATTACCTATCCTCTTATTAAGAGCTTTATGAGTTACAAATGAAAAAAGATATACAAGTCCGCCAACCTGTGTCAAAACAGTTAAGAAGATAAAAACGAAAATTTTCCAAAATATGCTAAGAATTCTCATGCTCCTTTAGGGTTCTGACTAACGTACAAATTTTAGGTTGTTATGAACCCTAAATCTTCTG
>JASGCW010000246.1 GCA_030053945.1 Limnohabitans sp. | reverse complement strand
TTGTGAATGAAGATGAACAACAAAACAAAGAACCTCAAATAATTTGCTCATTGGGTTTAACAAACAATTAACAGCTATGCTTAATATAGAAAACACAAGAAATTATTTACAAGCATTCAACTTCAAAACCTTATTCATTGAGGAATTAGGTTGGAGTAATCCAACCAATAAAAATGCTGTTTCATTCAACACCAAAGCAGGTGCTTTTTTTCGCAAGGCAGTTGCAGAATTATCAGGTGCAGTTGTATTTGAAATAACGACTACTGAAGGCAAAATACCTGATGCACATACAAGATCAACTATTTCTTTAGAAATACAAAAGATAAATTTTGAACACATCCTCATTTTTGTAGATAAAGACCGAACACAATGTATTTGGAGATGGTTAAAAAACCAAGACAAAAAATCATTCTCAAGAGAACATATTTTTACCAAAGGGCAAAATGGTGATTTGTTTATTTCAAAGTTGGCAGGATTGCTTGTTGACATCAGTGAAATTGAAAATAACATTACAATTACAGATGTAGCCAAAAAAATAAAATCGGCTTTAGATATTGAAAGAGTTACTAAAAAATTCTTTAAACAATACCAAGACCAATTCATTTTATTTTTAGACCTCATTGCAGGAATTGACAACGAAGCCGACAAACGTTGGTATGCCTCCGTTATTCTGAACAGACTAATGTTTATCTATTTTTTGCAAAAGAAAATGTTTTTAGATGGCGGAAACGGAAATTATTTGGCAGATAAATTAAAAACCTCCAAAACAAGTTTTGGAAAGGATATGTTTTACACCGTTTTTCTGAATAAACTATTTTTTGAAGGTTTTGCAAAAGCTGAAGAACAAAGAAATGCAGAAACCGAAAAAATTATTGGCAAAATAAAATACCTCAACGGTGGGTTGTTTTTGCAACATAAAATTGAAAAAAATTATCCAAACATTGCTATTCCTGATGAAGCTTTTGAAAATTTATTTGCATTGTTTGACAGTTATAGCTGGACACTTGACGATACGCTCGGTGGAACAGACAACGAAATTAACCCTGATGTATTGGGCTATATTTTTGAAAAATACATTAACCAAAAAGCATTTGGCGCATATTACACCAGAACAGAAATTACAGAATATCTTTGCGAACAAACCATCTATAAACTGATTTTAGACGAAATTAATGAACCTGAAATTGACGAAAAAACAGCAAATTTGGCTGGTTTGAAAAAATACAAACCCAAACGCTATGAAAACATTGCAGAATTGCTCATCAATTTAGATGCCGAACACTGCAAAAAATTAGTCGTAGGCGAAAATGCGATTCTCGCTAACCTAAGTTTGCTCGACCCTGCCTGCGGTAGTGGTGCATTTTTGGTGGCTGCCATGAAAACTTTAATCAATGTCTATGCCGCTATTTTGGGGAAAATTGAATTTTTGGGAGACAAAAAATTAATGGAATGGAAAAATGACATTCAAAAAAATCACCCAAGCATCAATTATTACATCAAAAAACAAATCATTACACACAATTTGTATGGTGTGGACATCATGGAAGAAGCTACAGAAATTGCTAAACTTCGCTTGTTTTTAGCACTTGTAGCAAGTGCCCAAACAGTTGAACAGTTAGAACCATTACCCAATATTGATTTTAATATAATGAGTGGCAATTCGCTTATTGGCTTGCTTCGTGTAGATGCAACCAATTTTGAAAAGCACCAAAGCCAAACACTGTTTAGAAAAAGCTATGCCGACTTATTGAGAGAAAAAAATACTGCTCTCTATATGTACAAAAACCCAAGAGGAATTGAAGACATACAAGTGCTAAAAGACAATATTGACAAGCAAAGAGACGCAGCATTGCCGATATTGAACGAAATGCTGATGGACGAATTTAGCAACTTGGGTATTAAATATGAACAAATTACTTGGGATAGTGCAAAAAACAAAGAAGGTAAACCAATAAAACGCAGTGTAGGTTTACATGAAATTGAAAACCTTGAACCTTTCCATTGGGGCTATGATTTTTCTGAAATATTTAGAAAGAAAGACGGCTTTGATGCAATCATTACAAACCCACCGTGGGAAGTTTTTCAAACAGATGAAAAAGAGTTTTTTCAAGAATATGACAAACAAATCCAAAAGAAAAAACTAAAAATTCACGATTGGCAAAAACAAATGAAAGACCTTATGAAGGATAAAGACATAGAAAATGCTTGGCTCAATTACTCAAGTAAGTATCCCTTTCAAAGTAATTATTTTAAAAAATCGGAACAATATAAGCAATTACTTTCGGGTAAATTAAATTTATATTCAATTTTCACTTTGCAATGTTTTAATCTCTTGAAACAAAATGGTTATTGTGGTATTGTAGTTCCAGGTGGTATTTATAGTGATTTAAGCACTTCCAAATTAAGAGAACTACTTTTTGAAAAAACACAAATCACAGGCTTATTTTGTTTTGAAAATAGAAAAGAAATTTTTGAGGGTGTTCACCGTAGTTTCAAATTTGTGGTGCTGAGTTTTGAGAAAGATAAAACTACCCAAAGTTTTCCCGCTGCTTTTATGCGGCATGAGGTAAGTGAACTCATAGACTTTCCAAAACAAGGAGCTTCCATTATTTCGCTTGATTTCATAAAAAAGCAAAGCCCTGATAGCTTTTCTGTTCCTGAAATTAAAAATGAAATGGAATTTTCTATTGTTGAAAAAATGTTAAAATTTCCTTTGTTGAGTGAAGAAGTTAAAGACGCTTGGAATATTAAACTTGGTAGTGAGTTTAATATGACAACTGATAGCGACTTATTCAAATCTTCATCAATTAAAAATGAGTTACCTCTCTATGAAGGAAAAATGATACATCAATTTACTCATCAGTTTGCAAGTCCAAAATATTGGGTAAATGAAAAAGAAGGAAGAATTAGATTATTGGGCAAAAAAGTTGATGATGGTGCTATAATAAATTATCAAAGATATAGATTTGTTCATAGAACATTAGCAGCAAGTACCAATGAAAGAACTATGATTTCTTCTATTATTCCTCCTAATACCTTTTTTTCTCATTCACTCAATTCGTCCATTAATGATATATGTGGAAATGACTTGATATGTATTGTTAGTTTAATGAATAGTTTTTGCTTAGATTTTTATTTAAGGCTAACAATTACGACAAATTTAACAATGTTTTTCATTTACCAACTTCCTGTTCCCCGCTTACA
>JASGCW010000245.1 GCA_030053945.1 Limnohabitans sp. | reverse complement strand
TTTACGACCATTGGAGCGCAGACTTAGCAAGCACAGCCGATTATTATCCTGGTGGGATGATGATGCCAGGTAGAAATACGGAATATAGTTGGAGTAGAATGGGAATGCAAGGACAGCAAAAAGATGATGAAGTATATGGGAAAGGAAATTACATCGACATGGGAGCGAGACAATACAATACACGTATCCTGCATATACCTACTGTTGATTCTAAATTTGGAAGTTATCCAAGCCAAAGCCCATATGTAGCATTTAATAGTAATCCGATAATATTTGTTGATCCCACAGGAAATGATGGCATTGCTTTCTGGCAAACTTCAGGAAAAACCAAAACGCTTGTTATAAAGGCTGATTACCATTATATAAAAGGACAGTTTGACCCAACTATTTTAGAGGCTGCTAAAACAGAATTCAGTACGTATAAAAAAATAGATTACAATGGAGAGAATGTAAAAGTGCGATTTGATATTGGGTTTGTCCCACATGATGAAGGTGCAGATTTAAGTTCTTATGATGGCTCTAACGGACAGAATGTATTAACTAATAAAATGCTAAATGTTCCAGAGGAGTCAGACTATCGCTATGTATTTGTTGATGTAGAAGCTATTAATCATTCAACAACGATAGATCCAAATGGAAATCTTAAGCAATTAAATAAGGTGGATGCAGCGGAGAAACAAGTTTCATCAATGATTCATGGTATTGGACATAATATTGGAATGGTTCACCTAGATGGTGGTGCTATGGACGGGCAACACGGAGTTTTGCAGCCGTTTAGAGATTTTATTGATCCTAATAAATTAGATTACGGTTATTATTTTACTCCGAATCATGTTACAAAGCATAATGCAGAGATGTTAATAAAAAGAATAGATGGGATGACAGAAAAAGGCAGCGATTATTGGAAAGGGTATTATGACCCAGATGGAAGCGGAAGGGATATGCAAAATGATGGAATAACTATTTTCAAACAGTAAATTATGAAAAAATACAGTATTATTTTAATTGTTATGTTTTTGTTTGAAAACATAACAATTGCTCAAAACTATATAGAGTCAGATTTATTTATTAATTCTTTCTTTATAAGGAATTTCCCTGATACGGTCAAAAAAAGACATTTGCTCTCTAATATTTTTCAAGATGTAACGCTTTTTTTAAATCAGCAAGATGCTTACAGTAAATTAAAAGATTATCTTACTAAAGCCGAAATTGACAGTTTGCTTATTGCAAATAAAGAGATTGCAAAGACTTTTTTTTGGCAACCTCAAACCAAATTGAACGTAAAATTAATTACTGAAAATGATGCGTCAAGGATTTTACAAAGCGCATCAATTACAATTATGAAGGTCAGAAAAAAAGGTTTTTTTATTAAAAAGAGGGATAATGTTGCTAAATATCCAGATACTTCAAATGTTATTATTAAAACTTCGGTGCCTTTATTTTTCAAGTCTAATTATTGTCTGATGGTATATAGTGTTTCATACTCCCAATCAAGAGGTTATACTTGTGTGTATCTTTATAAAAAGGATGAGTTTGGAAACTGGATACAAGAAAAATTGCTTTTAAGTCGAGTCGGGTGATAGGGGTAGTGTATCAGATTTGGTGTTTAGCAGGATCATCAGGAACACTCTATGACCATTGGTCAGCCGACTTAGCAAGTACCGCAGATTGCTACCCTGGTGGTATGATGATGCCGGGTAGAAATACGGAATATAGTTGGAGTAGGATGGGGTATAACGGACAAGCCAAAGACGATGAAGTGTATGGGAAGGGAAATTTGAACACAGCTAAGTTTTGGGAAATGGATACAAGGATAATCAGAAGGTGGAACTTAGACCCTGTTGATCAGATCAGTATTTCCAATTATGCCGTGTTTGCAAATAACTCAATTATGAATGTTGATGTAAATGGAGATGTCATTGATCCTTGGTATAAAAAGAGTTCTCAAAAAGAATTTACAATTCCTGGTAATGGGGGATTAAAAAGCAACTTTAAATCATTTATTGATCAAGATAATCTTACTAATTTTGGCACTTCTGTTATTAATTTAGTAAGTTCTAATGTGATTTTTGCTCAAGTTTATAACCAGCTTTCTACTTCTAAAACTCACTATAAAGTTCAACAGTATAACCAAACTTCAATAAACACTGAAGCTGCATATGTTCCAGAATCAAAAGAAATAAAGTTGTTTTATTTCGGAGCATCTGATGCGGGAATATTCGAAGAGTTTTTACACGCTGGGCAAGATGACTATTATTCAAATAATGGAATTAGCAGGAGTTCTTTAGCTGATGAGGTTGAAGCAAAAGCGGCTAATCTAGTGTCGGGCTATCCAGATGCTTCGGCTAATAAAAATAACTATTCTTCAATAACAAATTATTTTAAAACAGGAAATAAGGATAAGAACTACGACAAGCAAGTAGGCCAACTTATTGATGAGGTTTACGATTCCTATTCCAAGGCTAATGGTGAAAATTGGGCTAAGGATAATAAGAAAAGCAGTGTGGATAAGAAAACTGTTTTCAAGTATCTAGAGACTATGACTACCCAAAAACAAAAGAAATAGCGTATGAAAAACTATATTTTTTTCCTATTCGTAATATTGATATTCGGATGTACTACTAGCTCTGATAATCCACAAAAGGCGACCGTTCACAAAAAGCCTCCTCCACTTCCAGCGAATGAGCAAAAAATATGCGATAGTTTAAAAAATGCCGCATATAGTCAAATTCGTAAAGGAGATGTAACTATTGTATTCAATGATACCATTAGAAATAATGAGGCAATCTATGTAAGATTTGTTTCTGTTTTAAAAAATAGATTGGGCTTTAATTATTTTAGGTTGTATGATGTAAATAATTTTGAAACATTACCCTATAAATATTGTGTACAGCCCATTATGGATAGTGTAATAGAGGTTAAGTATGGCAAGAACGCAAAAGATAGTATAGTCAATTTAGCTTATAAAATGGCAATCGAGAAAGGATAATATTACCAATTTGTTGGGGGTAATTTTAGAGTTAGTGATGATAAAACAAACAAGAAAAAAGAAAGCGGCGTCACCCGTCCTTTTTGTATTTGCTCACCCTCAAAAAACCAAAACGAAAATAAAAAAAGAGACAAGGGACAGACGGCAAACGCACAGGGCTTCCGCACATAGCATCGGCGTACAACGCTACGATAGCACCACCACCGCCAATGTACTCCGCCCCAT
>JASGCW010000094.1 GCA_030053945.1 Limnohabitans sp. | reverse complement strand
CCTGATTTTGAGGATAATGTTTCTGAAAATTTGTTCCGTGCTGAAAAAATATTAAAAGCAGAAGTCAAATTATCAAATGATTTTACACTACAGGATGTAGAAAATTTTATGCATTTCTTCATATCAAAAGGCGAAAAATATAAACATACGATTCGATATGAAGTTGTTTTAGCAATTTTACGTAGAGATGTTTCTTATTTTTTAACTAAATCAAACCAAGAGCATTTAGAAGAATTAGAGGCTATATTGAAGACCAAGCCAGATTTTTCGGTCGATTTTGAAGAGGTGATTTGGGATTTTTTTAATAAGTTACTTCTCGAAAATAAATGGAACCTATTGGCAAATTTACTAATCAAAACCCCGATGCTTTTATCGGTAGTAAATACTAATCGTTTGATAGAAGTTTTGACAGAAAAATTAATTGTTTTAGTTGAAGTAGTATCTAAAACCAATGAAGTAGCAGAGATAGCAACAAATTATCCTCATAGCATTCATCCACTTTTTTTTGTTTGTTTAAGTAGTTTAAACCCACTGATTTTTGAAGAAGAAATCATTACATTATACAATTTTTTTGTAGTAAAAGAGAAATCAAAAAACAAATCCGATATTGAATTTTGTTATAAAATGTTGTTTTCGATAACGCATTTTGAAAATAGCAATGACCATAATACGTCTTTATTTTTAAAAACTAGACGAAAAATGTTGAATAAAATTTATTTTATCGATAAAGAGTATTACAATTTATTCAAATCTGAAGAAATGATAGCAAGTGATATTCAAACTAGTCGAAATATTTCTTTAATTCTTTCAGGAGCCTATTTTCTTATTTTGTATTTCCTGTATAATTTTTTGTATAGCAAATTAATTTATGTTTGGTTTTTGACAATAGTAATCGGGGTTGGAGTTAGTACGCTTATTTCTTATTTTGCGTTCAAAGAAGATGATGAATCCTATCAGTTTAATTTCAAAAAAGGTATTTTTACACTTAAAAATTTACAAGCATTTTGCTGGTTAACTTTCAAAGGGCAATTATTAGGCGTAATCTTAGCTGTTTTCATTAGTTTGTTGTTTTTAGTAGTTTCTGTTGGAATTGCAATATTGGTTTATGGAGGTATAGGTATTCTCGGGCTTTTTATTTTATTTAGAATCATAAAGGCAATATTTAAATAATGAATATTAAACTGTTGCGCGTAATACAAAATAGTATTCCAAATTTTGATGTTAGCAATACGGAAGATATTATCAAGGCTGAAAAGTTTTTAAAGCGAGAAATTAAACTAAATACTGAATTTACCCCAAAGGAAGTAGATGAAATTATTAATTTTTTTAAGATATACGGTTCTAGGTTTGATATTTTATTATCCAATGAAGCTGTGAATTGCATAATAAATGGGAACACTTTTAGTTTCAGTAGATTGAATTTTCCTTCAGTTAAACTTAAGTTATTTGAAGATCAGTCAAAGAGATTAAGTTGTTTAGATAACGAAAAGCTTTTAGAAACGCAACATAGTTTATGTGAGGATTTTGCAAATATATTTTCAGAATCAATTTGGCAATTTATTCAAACTAATCTGCTTGAAGAGAATTGGTTAAATCTAATAAAAGTTTTTAAGTACTATCATTCGCTTATAAATTATGAAAATTTTGAAAAGCTTAACACGATTTTGACTCAAAAAAACAACGTAATTTTTGAGCTTATTCCTTTCGAGGAAAAATATAAGTTATTAAACGGACAATATGCATATGGTACAAATGAAAACTATTTCAGAATGTTATCAGTAATTGATGCTTATTATTTTGAAGAACAGGTAAATAGAATCAATTCGAACGTTGTTAATTATCAAAAAAAATCAAAATATTATAAAGTATATTTGGCAAAAATTCTGATAGCCATTTCAAATTTCGAAGCTGTTTCTGATGAAATTATTAGAGTTTTAGCAGATAATAAAAAAATAGCCTATTTATGGATTCGTTATGACGAGCGCATTGATAGATCTTTTATTGATAATCTACTAATCTTAAAATCTAAGAAGTTTTCAGCTAGAGCTGAATGGATTATTCTTTCTGTTTATTTTTTGATTATATTTCTACTTTATCTGAATGCTTATTTTTTATACAGTAGTTTGATAATTATTGCTTTTGTGCTGGAAATAATAGTTTACTTAGTTTATAGAGAACGATTTAGTATAGATTATTTTTCATTGATGCCAGTGGATAAAAAAGATAAGTTTAGATTAGTACTAAAAAACATAGCTGTTAATAGTTTTGTTATACAAATTATGAGTTTACTGGCTTGTTTACTCTTATTAATTATTGCCATTATTGCCATTTATTCTGCTGGTTTTGGTTTGTTTTTGTTGGCAAGACTTTATATGTATTTAAAAAATAAGTAATGATAAAATTCAAATTATTACAAATAATTCTAACTCATCTCGAAAATTTTAATCCTGATGACAAAGAGGATATTATTAAAGCAGAAAAAATTTTACGAGCACAAAATAAAATTGATGTTTCCATCATATTAAATGATGTAGATAATGCAATTCAATTTTTTTATGAATATGGTTCGCAATTTATGCCTTTATTGAAGGATAAAAATATAAAGGCTATTTTAAAAAATGAGGTGAATGAATTTAATGGTTTCCCTTGTAGTTTTATAACTGAAGAGAATCATTCTATAACTACTATTTTTGGAAAATTATTTGCAGATGATATTTATGGTTTTATTTCAAAATGTTTGAAAGAAAATGCTTTTTTTAAAATCAATGATCTATTTCAATCTTATAAAGATATAATTAGTTTCGAAGTAATTGAAAAAGTAAAAGTAAAAATATCATCACTTAATAACACTCTAATAGATATTCTTAAAGATCCTACTAAGCATTATTATTTATATACGCAGGATAATTTTAGTTACACTATAAATCCTAGTTATTATGAGATTCAATCAAGAATTGACTCTTTTTACTTTGAAAAAGATATTTTAAAAATAACCAATCTGATTGTGGAAAAACAAAACACAAATCAGTCAAAGAGGATAGCTATGAACAAAGTCATAATAGCTTTAGCTGGTTTTGTTTCAGAGAATTCCATAATAGTAAAATTGCTTGAATCAAATAAAGAAAAAGCCCAATCAAGTATAGATTTGCAAGAAGGTAGGACTTCAAATGATTCAAGTTATTTAGTATATTTTATAATTGTATTAGTTGTCATTGGCTTTGTAGTATTTCTTATTGCTTCTTCAGGCATAAGTGGAAGTGCTTTACGCATTGTGATTTTGCCAATACTATTAATTGCTAGACTTTTTAGTTTCTTTAATAAAAAATAGCAATTGCAAGTTATGAGCATAGTTCAAATTCTTGAGATAGTACAAGAAAATATACCAAATTTTGAGGGTAGTTGCAAAGAGGGTTTAGGTAAAGCTAGAAAACTATTAAATATGCTTAGTAAAGTTAATCCGAGTTTAAATATTAATGCTGTAGAGAATTTCATTACTCTTTTTTCCAATACGGTTCAAAGTTTATTTTTTTATTAAATGATAATAATGTGAAGGCTATTCTGAAGATTTAGGTAGATGGTTTTCCTTGTGTAATATCAATAAAAAATCCCAAATGCCTTTATTGGAATTTGGGATTTACTTTTTGTATTTTTTAATTTCTACTCCTGCATTGTATGGAAAACGTTCATCACGTCATCATCTTCTTCAATTTTTTCTAATAGTTTTTCTACATCTGCAACTTGTTCTGGAGTTAGTTCTTTAGTAACTTGAGGTATTCTTTCAAATCCAGAAGATAAAACTTCAATATTGCGGTTTTCTAATTCTTTTTGGATAGCACCAAAACTTTCAAATGGCGCATACATTATAATTCCATCTTCATCAGCAAAGATTTCTTCAACACCAAAATCAATCATTTCTAATTCAAGTTCTTCAACATCTTGTCCTTCAGCTGGAATTCTGAAATTACAAGTGTGGTCAAACATAAATTCAACAGATCCTTGAGTACCTAGTGCACCATTACATTTGTTGAAATAGCTACGAATATTCGCTACAGTTCTATTATTATTGTCAGTAGCAGTTTCAATTAAGATAGCAATTCCGTGTGGTGCATATCCTTCAAATAAAACTTCTTTATAGTTGGCAGTATCTTTGTCAGATGCTTTTTTTATAGCACGCTCAACATTGTCTTTAGGCATATTGGCTGCCTTAGCATTTTGAATAACGGCTCTTAAGCGTGAGTTAGAATCAGGATTAGGGCCTCCTTCTTTAACAGCCATTACAATATCTTTACCAATTTTTGTAAACGTTTTAGCCATTGCGCCCCAACGTTTCATTTTACGTGCTTTTCTGAATTCAAACGCTCTTCCCATTTCTATATGAGTTTATTTTTATTTTCAAGTTGCAAATTTATAATTTTATTGGAGTAATTAAAACCTATTTTATTAATTCCATCATCAATTTTACAGATTGAAAAACCAAGAAATTATTTTTGATAGATTTTATATTGTTTTTGTTTACTGTCTGTAAATACTCATCATTATTTATGTGCGGAATATCATATTTCGTATTTATTGCATTAAATGGATAAGTGGTTTCTGTAAATTTCTTTATATCATTCCATAAATTAGTTGTTGAATATAATTTCTCAAAAACAGCATTGAAATTTAACATCATACTTGGAAAAGGACTTTTAAATAATTTGTCTATTCTAGTATTCAGTGATTTAATTTTCTGAATTGTTGTGTCACTTTTGATACTCTCAGCAAATTTATTTACAATATTCTTATCTTTTTCACTCATTGAAAAGCCTTTAAAACCAGAATAGTTTTTTATATAATCATTTTTAATAGCAGTAGAAAAACTATTTTCTCTTGGCATTTGATTTTGAAAGATATTAGGTATTTCAATATTGGGTGTTATACCTATATATTGATTAGTTTTTCCCGTAACTCTATAAAACTGACCCAATGTTAATTTTACAAACTCTTTATTTTCATCATCTAAAGGAAAAATATTTTGTATGGTAGCTTTACCTAATGATTTAGTTCCTAATACAATACCTAAATCATAATCTTGTATAGCATTAGTAAAAAATTCACTCGCAGATGCCGAAAATCCATTGATTAAAATTATTAAAGGTCCTGAATAAACTTTACTAGTTTCTTTGTTGAGGATAGTTTCATAAGCAAAACGATTCTTTTCTATAGCAACTTCAGGTTTAGAAATAAAAAAACCACATAATTTTATAGCTTCTTGCATAGAACCACCACCATTATCTTCTAAATCTATAATTAAACCATTAATTTTTTCATCCTGTAATTTCATAATTTCAATAAGGACATCGTCACTCATATTAGTTTTTCCATTTTCCATTTTTGAATAGAAACTAGGAATTTTTATGTAACCTGTCTTTTGATTGTCCTTTTCAAGTATAAGACTATATACTGTATTTTGGTAGTCTTTCATTACTTTTTTAACCAAACTCACGGTGTATTTTTCACCGTTTTTCTTTCTAAGTTGAAAATCAACAATTTTATTATCACTGGAGGTAAAAACTTTCTCTAGTTTTTCTCTTTCAGAACAACCAACGGTAATTTCTCCATCTGGGGCTTTTATTTTTATAATTTGGTCCCCTTTTTCAATTTTACCTGAATAAAAAGCGGCACTTCCAGGAACAATTTCTTGAACAGTAAGAGTGTTATTTTCAAAAGAAGTAATCATTCCAAAGGTTAAATTATCTGAACTGATTGTAGATAAAAAACTAGTTCTTTCATCTTGATTAAAATATTCTGTATGAGGATCAAAATAAGAGCAAAAGGAAGATAAGAACTTCTGATTGAATTCTGATTGGGTTAAAAGGTAATTACTCCCAGTACAATCATAGCTTTTAAATATTTTTTCTTTTGAATTTAATGCTACATTATCAAAGACTTTTGTTAGTGAATCTTTATTTTGACTTATACTTGATATGTCTATGAGAACGTCCATTAACATTCTTTTTTTGTATAGTTTTTTTAGTTCAATTTCTGTTTTCAGGTAAGGCCTACTTTTTGAATAAAATTGAATGATTTCTTTAGTATTTAGAGGAAAATTTTCTTTTTTGATTGAAGAAGTAATAGCGTTGAATCTTGTTACAGATTTTAAATAAGCATTGTAAAATTCATCAAGGAATTTACAATTATTTTCTTTGATATAATTATCTATTTTTAGTTTGTGTTTGCTTAATAAGTTTACTTCAGATTCTAAAAAAAGACTATTATCAGAATCTAATTTTTCTAAAAATGTTTTAAAAACATAAACCGATAAAGAATCATTTATCGGTTTAGGTCTATAGTGATTTTCATCAACTAATTCTTTTATTTTTGAAAGTGTTTTACAAGCGTCTAAACTAGCAGTTTGACTAAAAAAGTTTGTACTAATAAGTAGAAATAAAAGAATTAGTTTTCTCGTCATATTATTTTTTATAAAAAGGTAATTTTACCACTTTTGCAGCTATATCTTTATTTCTAATTCTGATAAAAATTTCAGAATCTATAGCAGACAATGCCGTTGGAACATAACCCATTCCAATTCCTTTATTTAAAGAAGGTGATTGAGTTCCAGAAGTTACAATACCAATTACATTTCCGTTAGCATCAACAATTTCATAATCGTGACGAGGAATTCCTCTTTCAACTAATTCGAAACCAACTAACTTACGAGTTACCCCTTCTTCTTTTTGTTTTTTCAGATTAGTTGAGTTTGTAAACTCTTTGTCAAATTTAGTAATCCAACCCAATCCAGCTTCTAGAGGTGATGTAGTATCGTTAATGTCGTTTCCATATAAACAGAATCCCATTTCTAAACGTAATGTATCACGAGCTGCTAATCCAATAGGTTTTATTCCAAAAGAAGCTCCTGCTTCAAAAACTTTATTCCAGATTGTTTCTGCATCTTCGTTTTTGAAATAAATCTCAAATCCACCAGATCCAGTATAACCTGTTGCCGATACAATTACATCTTGTACTCCAGCAAATTCTCCAATTTGGAAAGTATAATATCCCATATTTGCTAGGTCAATAGAAGTAAGACTTTGCATTGCCTCAGCCGCTTTTGGTCCTTGAATAGCTAATAATGAATAAGCATCCGAATGATTTTCCATTTCTACTCCTAAATCGTTATGAGATGAAATCCAATTCCAATCTTTTTCAATATTTGAAGCATTTACAACTAACATATAATGATTGTCTGCAACTTTATAAACGATTAAATCATCAACGATTCCACCTTCGTTGTTTGGTAAACAAGAATATTGTGCTTTGCCATCTACTAATTTAGATGCATCATTTGAAGTTACTTTTTGTATTAAAGCTAAAGCATTTTCTCCTTTAAGCATAAATTCACCCATATGAGAAACGTCAAAAACTCCCACACCATTACGAACGGTTTCGTGTTCAATGTTTACACCTTCGTATTGTACAGGCATATTATAACCTGCAAATGGAACCATTTTTGCTCCTAAACTCTCGTGAATATGAGTTAATGCTGTATTTTTCATTCTAATTGTGTTTGTTAAAATTTTAGCGTAAAAGTAGTATTTTTAAATCTACTTTAAAAGCTGAATTTGTGATATTGATATTATTACAAACCTAATGCAGTAAGTTTTGCAATTAAATCTGGACTAGAAGGTCTAGGTGCATCAGGTAAAATAATATCTCCATTAGGATCAATTAAGATGAATCTAGGTATAGCTTTTATAGCATAATCGACTATAAAATCAGATTCTATACCAGCATCTGCAATTAATTGAATTCCAGAAAGTTTTCTTGCTTTGATAAAGTTTTTCCACTTATTAATATTTTCTTTTTCATCTATAGAAATACTAACAAAAGCAATATTTTTATTTATATATTTTTTTTCTAAAATTTCTAAGTTTGGTATTTCCTTTATACAAGGAACACACCAAGTTGCCCAAATATCGATATAAACATATTTACCTTTTAAATCTTCTAATGAAGTTTTTCCGCCTGAGTAATTAGCATAATTAAAATTTGGAGATTTTTTCAGAGTTAATAACGATTTTAGTTTATTGTAGTTGTCAATTATTTCTTTTCGTTGGTCTTGATTGTCAGTCAGTACTATGATTTCGTTTAATAAAATATCACCATCAGGGTTTTGTGGATTTACATCAGCTTGAATAAGGTTCAGTATTTCTTGTTTAAAATGTTTGTTTTTGATAGATTTTAAAACAGGAATGATACTTTTAGAAAGGTAACCACTTGTTTTATGTTTTTTTAATTCCTCTCTAAAAATGGTACTAACGATTGTTTCATAATGATAAGAAAATAAATAATCTTCTTCATTATTTAAATCAAAATCTGAATTGATTTTTGGAAAATTACTTGAAGTTTTGAAGCTTTCATTTTTCGTAAAGTAACTATGAAAATACTCATAAATAGTATAGAATGACAATTCTTGGAAGTTTATACTGCGTTTTTCGTTTTTCGTAAAATATTCATTATTGAATGTATATTTAGCAAAAAGTGATTCGATTTCATTTCTTAATTCTTTGATTTTTTCGATATAGCTATTCTCATTGAGTTTGTAAAAAGTTTCTGGATTGCCTATTTTCTTGGCTTCTAATTCTCTTTTAAGTTTCCAGTAGTTGTTTTCTTCACTACCCTTACCTGTGAAGTTAATACTTTTGCTAAAATTAGAGTTGTCTGCTGTGATATTTAGTTTTGATGTATTGTCAAGGTAAATATACATATGGTTTTCATCACTAACTAAGGAATATTGACCAGCATAATCAATTTTGATTTCTGAATTAAAAGTTCCATCTGAATTCAATTTTATTTCAGTATCGTTTATATGTATAAAATTGTTATTGTTGTGTATTATTTTACCACTTACTTGTATTTGTTGTGCTTTTAAGTTTAAACTAATAAGAAATAATATTGTAAATAATTGTTTGATTTTCATTTTAATTTTTGAATTGTCTGTAAATTTAAAAAATGGTTCAAACTTTTTACTAAAAATTCATTTTTTAGCTTTACAAAAAGTTTAAACCATTATTTTAAAACGTCATTCTTAAATAAATATTTTATACAGTATTAAGAAATTCTAATCCTAAAGACTGTTTTACTTCTTCATAATTTTTTACTTTAATAGATTTCTTTTCTTTATTCATTATTTCTTTTATGTTATTAGGTAATTCTAGTGTAATGTTGAGTGTTTCTTCGACCGTTTCTAAAAACTTAATGGGATGAGCCGTTTCTAGAAAAATTCCTAAAACTTCCTTGTTTTCCATATATTTTGTCAAACCTAAATAGCCAACGGCTCCGTGTGGTTCAGCAATGTAATTATGAGTTGCATACAAAGTCTTCATTGCATTTTTTGTTTCTTCTTCCGTAAATGAAAATGAAGAAAAATCGTTATTTAATGCTTCATAACTTTCATTATACATTTCTAAGATTCTAACAAAATTACTTGGGTCGCTTACATCCATTGCATTAGAAATGGTTGGAATCGTTTGTTTAGGTTGATAATTTTTTGTCTCCATAAATCTAGTAACCGTATCATTACTATTGGTAGCAGCAATGAAATGAGTTATAGGCAATCCCATTTTTTTAGCTAACAGACCCGCACAAATATTTCCAAAATTACCACTAGGACAAGAAATTACCACTTCTTTATTTTTATCTTTTAATTGTTTGTAGGCTAAAGCAAAATAAATCATTTGCGGTAACCAACGTGCCACATTGATAGAATTAGCCGAAGTCAAATTTAATGACTTCAATTCTTCATCTAAAAATGCTTGTTTGACCATTGCTTGACAATCATCAAAAGTACCTTCAACCTCAAGCGCAGTGATATTATGCCCTAAACTAGTGAGTTGTAGCTCTTGTATTTCTGAGACTTTTTGGCTTGGATATAAAATGACCACTTCTACATTAGGCGTTTTATAAAAACCATTTGCCACAGCACCACCTGTATCGCCAGATGTAGCGACAAGTACCGTACTTTTTTTGGTTTCATTTTGATTAAAATAAGATAAACATTCGGCCATAAATCGCGCCCCCACATCTTTAAAGGCTAATGTAGGACCGTGAAATAGCTCTAAGGAAAAGACATTTTCTTTTATTTGAATTAAAGGAAATTCAAATGACAAGGTTTTCTTTATTATTTCCTTCAAAATAGTTTCAGGTATTTCATTTCCTATAAATGGACTTAGTAACTGAAAACCTATTTCTTCATTGGTCAAATTTTCTAAATTATTCCAAAAAGAAGAGGGGAGTAGTGGAATGTTCTCAGGAAAATAAAGCGATTTATCAGGTGAAATACCTTGAAAAACGGCTTCTTTGAATGAAACTTTATATTGGTGACTCAGACTATAATATTGCATAATTTTCTTTTTGATTCGTTTTTATTTCTACACCTTTTGAATTTATTTTTGAGCAATAGATTGTAAATGGAATTTCAGTTTTACTGTAAAATTCTGTAATAGCATTTTCAATTTCTTTGGCACTTTTTTCACCTTTAGCTAATGCGAAAATGGATGGGCCAGAACCCGAAATTCCAGCTCCTAATGCACCCGATTGTTTAGCAATTGCTACGGTTTCGTCAAAAAATGGGATTAACGATTTTCTAAATGGTTCTACGATGACATCTTGAATAGAGTTTCCAATCAAGGTATAATCATTAGTATATAAACCAGCGATTAACCCACCTAAATTTCCCCATTGTGTGACCGCGTCTTTTAAAGGAACTGTTGGTTTTAATATGTTTCTTGCTTCAGAAGTTTTTACCTCAATATGTGGATGAATCACTACTGCAAATAAATCTTTCGGACTAGGAATTTCAATGATTTCAAGCGGTTCATAACCACGTATGAGTGTAAAATTACCCAACAAAGCAGGAGCTACATTATCGGCGTGTTGGCTACCACTAGCAATGGCTTCTCCTATCATGGCGTGGCGTACAAGTTCTTTTTTTGAAAGCGGATTGCCAAAAAAATGATTTATTCCAGTTACTGCTGCTACTGCACTGGCAGCACTGCTACCTAGACCACTACCAACACTTATTTTTTTATGAATTTCGATTTCAAAACCGAATTCAGCATCAAATAAATTATAAACTGATGTGGCGGCTACTCCTGCAACATTTTTTTCAACCTCTAAAGGTAAATCAGCACCAGTAATTGAGGTGATTTTTATTCCTTTTTCAGGAACTTTAGTAATAATCATTTCTTCACTTAGAACCTCTAGACAAGTCCCAAGTACATCAAATCCACAAGATAAGTTGGCTATAGTTGCTGGGGCATATATATGTATTCTGTTCATAATGATAAAAAATTAAAATGCATTAGCTACTCTAATAATATCTGCAAACAACCCTGATGCTGTTACTTCGGCACCAGCTCCTGCACCTTTAATCAATAGCGGTTGTTCGTTATATCGTTGTGTGTAAAATAAAACGATATTGTCTTTTCCTTCTAAATGATAAAACGGATGATTTTCAGGGATGAATTGTAATCCTACTTTTGCTTTTCCATTTTCAAATTCGGCAACATATTTTAATCTTGAATTTTGAAGTTTTGCTTGTTGTAAAAGCTGACTAAAATGACTTTCTTCTTTTTTCAAGGCTTCAAAAAAATCATCTACTGATTCAGTTGCGATGCAAGACTGTGGTAAGAATGATACGTTTTGAATATCATCAATTTCAACAGCGTAACCACTTTCTCTAATTAAAATTACGATTTTACGCATCACATCTACACCGCTTAAATCAATTTTTGGGTCGGGTTCAGTATAGCCTTCTATTTTTGCTTGTTCTACAACAGAAGCAAAAGATGTATTGCCATCATAATTATTAAAAATAAAGTTTAAACTTCCCGATAAAACCGCTTGGATTTTATGAACTGTATCGCCTGAAGCGACAATGTTTTTCAAAGTATCAATAATAGGAAGTCCAGCGCCAACATTAGTTTCAAATAAAAACGGAGCATTGTATTTTTTTGATAATTCTTTAAGCTCTTTATAATTTGATAGTTTTGAAGAACAAGCAATTTTGTTACACGTAACAACAGCAATATTGTTAGATAAACTTTTAGAATATAGTTTAGCCACTTCACCCGAAGCAGTATTGTCTAAAAGCACACTGTTTCTAAGGTTTAGTTTTAACGCATGATCTATAAAATCATCTTGATTTGAAGGAATTCCGTTACTTAAAGTAGTATCCCAATTATCGAGAGCAATTCCATTATAATCAAAATGCATATTTTTTGTATTAGATAGTCCAATTACTCGTAATGACATTTTTAGATTCTTTTTCAAATAATCATTCTGTTTATGTATTTGTTCTAATAGTTTGCTACCCACATTACCAGCCCCTAAAACAAATAGATTGATTTCTTTGATTTGTTCTTCAAAAAAATGTTCGTGTAAACAGTTTAACGCTTTAGAAGCATCTTTGTTTTCTATCACCACAGAAATATTTCGTTCCGATGAACCTTGTGTAATAGCTCTAATATTAACATTATTATTGCCTAATGTGCTAAATATTTTTCCGCTGATGCCTTGGTGTCTTTTCATATTTTCTCCTACCACTGCAATAACAGATAAGTTAGCTTCAATTGATATAGGTTTGACTTTAGAAAGCTTTATTTCATTTGAGAATTCAGCATTAATTACTTGTTTAGCAATAATAGCATCTTGTTCCATCAAACCAACACAAATAGAATGTTCAGACGAAGCTTGTGTGATAAAAATAATGTTTAAATTTTCTTTGGCTAAAGCCGTAAATAATCTTTTTGCACTACCTGAAATACCAACTAATCCAGCACCTTCAAGAGTGATTAAAGCAATGTTTTCAATATGGCTAATTCCTGTTATGATTTGATTGCTTTTTGAAATTTCATTATTTATCAAAGTTCCATCCGCTTTTGGTTCAAAAGTGTTTTTGATATACATAGGTATTTCTTGATGCATCACAGGTTGGATAGTTGGCGCATATAATACTTTAGCTCCAAAATGCGATAACTCCATTGCTTCTTTATATGAAATATGAGCTATAGGCGAAGCATTTTGAACAATTTTTGGATTACAAGTGTACATTCCGCTTACATCTGTCCATATTTCAAGTTGTTCCGCTTTGAGCGCTGCAGCAATAATCGCTGCTGAGTAATCAGAACCACCTCTACCAAGAGTTGTAGTATTTTCGTTAGCATCTTGGCTTATAAATCCAGGTAGTATGATGATTTTGGATTGACATCTTTCAAAAAAGTATTGAATAAGATAATTACTCAATTCAAAATTGACATTTGCAGCACCAAAGTTAGAATCTGTTTTTATTAATTCTCTACTGTCTTTATAAGAAACATCGCTTCCTAATTCTTTTAATTTTTCATAAATTATCTGTGAAGAAATGAGTTCGCCTGCTGATAAAATGATGTCTTCCGTTTTTTTAGGAAGTTCACCTAATAGGTAAATGCCGTCTAGCAATGTTTCTATTTCATTAACCTTTTTATCTAAAAAAATAGTCAATTCTGAATTGTTTAAATTCAATTTTTGTATTGTTTCTAAATGTATTTTATGTATTTCAGTAACGATTTTTTTAAATTGGTTATCTTTATTTAAAGCCGAACGAATAGCGTTTACAAGCTTATTTGTGATGCCTCCCAATGCAGAAACCACTACAACTTGTTTGTCTTTAGAATTATTAATTATGTCAATAGTTTTTACTATGTTTTGAGCACTTCCTACAGAAGTACCTCCGAATTTTAATACTTTCATTTTAAATGATTTTAGGATAATAAATTGATGAATCTGGTACTTTAACAAGTACCACAACACAGTGGATTATATGTAAATGTTATACCCCAAACGGGGTAGTGGTTGTTGTAGTCGTTGTGGTAATAGCAATCACAACCAAAGTTTTGGTTGTAAAAAGAGTATTATTTGTAAGATTGCTAATCACTATAGTATAAAAAAAATATATAAATGTAATTCAGTACTTTTTTATAAAGTACCACAAAAGCGGA
>JASGCW010000244.1 GCA_030053945.1 Limnohabitans sp. | reverse complement strand
GTATATTAAAGGTAAGCTAAGTATGGTTGATGTTATTAATTATTTGGAACCCTTCTTAGTATATCCAGTTGATTTAACATATATGCAATATAGAGAAATTGATTCATTTATAAAAGAAAAGATTAATGATTATAATAAAACTTTTAAGGAATATTCAAATGTATTTTATACTATTAAAAATTTAAAACGTATGAATAAATTTGGCCATAAATTAAATTCTAAACAAGGTCAAACAAATGTAGATCAATATATTTTTTCTAATCCTATTTTTAAATATCTTAATGCAGATCAAAATATAATTATTAAAGAATATGATGTAGACCCAAATGAAATGAAAATAACTCCTTCAGAATTTCTTAAAAAAATAAAAGTTGAAGATTATGGTAATTTATATAATACAGCAGTTGCCTTTACAAATATACAACTAATGTTTCCAAAAGAATTAAATGAACTCTTAAAATCTGATAAAGAAAGAATGGCAAAAGCAATACAAGACGATAAAAATAAATTTGGAGATAAATGTACTACATATACTATTGCTAAAAAATATATATCTAAAAAATCTTTGTTAGAAGATAACAATAAAACTATTTATTTTGATAAGAGTTATGATAATACAAATTATAATATTGTATCAGAAAAATATTCTAAGCAACGTGATCAATTAACAAGTGAAGATTTTTTATTATATCTAACAAATGAGTTTGTAGAAAAACATAAATTATCAGAAAAAGAAGCAGAAGAATTAGCTGAAACACTTGTAAATCAAGCAAAAAAAGTAAAAGAAGGTCAATATGCTATTTTATCTGAAATGTCTGAAACAGAAGGAGCTATTGAATTAGAATATTATGTTAGAAATAATGATGAATGGGTATTAGCAACTGAAGTTGACCCATCTTGGTTTATTAAAGATGATGATGTTTTGTGTAATATAGATTATAATTGTTTATATAATCCATTAGAAAAAACAGATGATAAATGTGAACCAACAGAAGTAAGTAAAGATACTCTTGTTAGTAATGCATTAAAACAAGTCTTAGATCAATTTGATAAAAATTATGATATTTCAAAAGAACAACTAACACAAACAATTGATAAACATTTAAAATATTATGTAAATATATTTGGTAAATTAGAACAAATAAAAAAAACACAATTTTATAAATATAATCAACAAAAATATAATTTAGGTTTATCAATACAAGAACAGATACAAAATCAAGTTGTTTCTCCTTATACAACTTTAAGAGATCTAATATTAGGTCAAACTGATTTTGTAAAAAAACAAAATGATATAATACGTTTTTGTACAAATTTCTGTTATCATGGTGACCCAACTGTACCAAATATTAATGATGGCCAAATGGAAAATGAATGGTGGTTATATTGTTTGAAAACAAATGTTAAGTTAATCCCTGCTTTTCGTTTTTATTTAGCTAAGGCATTTTTAAAAGGACCAGAAGCATATCAAAATAAATTAGATGAACTTATTAAACAAATTGGTAAACAAAGTGATGATGGAAATGCTTGGGTTGATGAAAATAGTGGTGAAATACTTTGTTATATTGATTTTGATGTTACAGAAGGTTTTAAAGATGGTTTTGTTGATAGAAGTAGAGAAATAATGGAAAAAGATGCAGGTGAAGCATTTTTAGAACAAAAAGGATTAGTAAAGGATAAACGTTTAACTGCGGAAGGTCAAATAGTTACTAATATTGTTTCTACATTATCACATGATATGGGTATTGATATAGAACAATCACGAGATTTTATTGTAAAAATTGTAACAGAATTAATGAATGATACAAATGTTATTGAAAAAGAAGCTGCTTATAAAAAGAGAGAACAAGAAATGGCAAAGAAAAATAAAAAAATACCTGAATATGCTATTGTATATAGTTCAACATTAATGTATTTAACTTTAGGCGCATACTTAATTGGAATTCAAACAAGTATTCCATCAATAAAAACAAGAAAAACTTTTCCTGGTTGTGTTCGTTCTTTTACTGGTTATCCACTAGAAGGGGAAGGAGATAATACTGGTTTAAATTATTTAGCTTGTGTTGCACTTAAATTACGTAATCCAAAAACTATTCCTTGGAATGCATTACCTAAAAATGAGGAGAAAATAGCATCTACTATAAAGGCATTTACTAATAAATTTTTGTTAGTTAATGGAGAAGTTGAACAAAAAATTAAAGAAAAAGTTGAATATATTTTAACTAATCCAGAACCAGATATTCCAGATGAACATAAATTAAATAAATGGACTAATTTTTTACCACCTTTAAGAAGATTTGACATAAAAAATTTAGATAATATTTCAGAAGGTTTTTTAGATAAGTTACAAGATGAGTTTAAAAGTGGAAGTCCAAGACAATTAGAAAATTTGTTAGTTGTTTATTCAAAAATAATATCTTTTTCTATGGCTATTCAAGAGTCAATACAAAAAATTGTTGAGAAAAAAGACTTATTATTAAAATCAGCATCACAACCATTTATAGATAATGCTTGTTGTAATGAACAAGGAAATGAAAATATTACTTGTTTACAATATTTTTCTAATGAAGATGCTAGTATATTAAATAATAACAAAATTGTAAATGAATTATCATTATTATTAAAAGATATTAAGATATTGACTCAGTCAGCAAGTATGTTATCAGAAGTAAATACAAAACGTATTTATCCTGAGATTAGTAATGATTTTAGTGAAGAAACTATTTATCAAGCATTTATCCATTTTTGTAAGTTTCAATCTAGTTTACCTTTAACAGAAGATTTAGCTACTATATGCATTGATAAACCTGATTATTTAAGAAAGACAGATAGTATTCAAGAAAAGATTCAAAAATTAAAAAGAGATGGACGAAGTTATACAAAAGAAATGTTTTTACGTTTATTTCAATTAGTTAGTCGTAATAATATTATACATATTTCTTTATCTGATAATAAACCATCTTGTATTGAATATATGAGAAAAGTATTAGAAATACTTGATAATGTTAATGATCCAAATGTACCAAAAGCTTTAACTCAAAAGTTAGAAGTATTAGTTGATAGTTACGATTTATCTATTGAACAAGATACTGATGAAATGAGAACTATAAAAAATTATCTAGAAACATCTAATACAAATATGCGTAAAGAACTACTTGATTTTTTAAAACGTAAGACAAAAATGACTAAGCTTGAATTAAATAAATTAACTAAATTTGTTACTAATATAACTAGTTGGAGATTTGATGCTAATCCTA
>JASGCW010000243.1 GCA_030053945.1 Limnohabitans sp. | reverse complement strand
TTTTTTTTTGAAAAATATAATATTTTTTACGTAACTTTGATTTTAATAGACAAAAGTTTTACTAAAACGTGGCAATATTACATATTTAGCATGTGAGTATTGAGAGCCTTGCTTTTTTATAAATTTAATGTTTTTTGAAAGTACTGTTTTTTATAACTAAATCAATATCAATATAATATATAATTTTAACACAAAACAAAATGGGTGGTTTTGATCCACCATATTTTGGGGGTAAAACTCTGTAAAATTGATAGGTTTTGAAACTTTAAGATATAATAAATTTAAAATCGAAAATATATCAGCCAAAGTTTAATCTTTTTTTCAAATTGGTAGGCTTCAAAAAAAATAGTATTCAAAAAAATTTATAGCGAAAATTGTTGTATTTTGCACCAAAATTGTTAGTTTACAATGAATCCATTAAATAATTTTTACGGAGTAAAATTTCACACGCAGGCAAGCAGCGCTATAAGCGGTAACAATTTGCCCATAGCTTTTACAAACGAAATGCAGTTAGGTTTTGTAAAAAACACCCCTGAACATACCCAAGATAAAACCTCTTTGGCAACCCAAGTGAAACTACAAAAGTTAGAAAAAAAGCCTACAACGCAAATATTACGACATAGTTTTGCCACCCATTTGTTAGAAAATAGTAAAGATATAAGATACATACAGCAATTTTAGGACATTCGAGTATCAAAACGACGACAATTTATACCCATGTAACAAAAAGCGTCGTTGATAAAATTGAAAGTCGTTTAGATAAATGAGTCAATAAAATTAATAAATATGATGACATTTTTAAATAACAACTCAGAATATGGCAAATGAGCAAGAAGTTGCGTATATATGCTAGTTAGCTGTAAGTGTAAAAGACGAAACAGGAAAATGGACGACAGAAATAAACATAAAGTAACGGGACAAATGAACCATCAGACAGTCGACCCAAAAGCCAACGCTTTTGCATTTTTATTTTTTCCCCCCGCACAAATGGCACATTTGGTTTTGCCCGACACAAAAGCCGACCTTTCGCAAAACCAAAAGAGCTACTTTTTGCCACCGCACAGAAAGAAATTTTTAGAGCGACACATCTTGGCGTACAACCGAAGTATTTTTGTAGTAGAAAATATAAAACAAATTTGTATGGCAAATGCAACATTAAAACAACAAATACTGGACAACATTACTTTGGTATTTAGCTTGTCTGAAAATAGTAAACTTAACAATTCACTTTTTGAGCTAACCGAAAAGGAACTTTCCTTTCTTGCAGAATACTTCCATATTACAAAAACACAGGCACTGTTTGTTGCTGTAATTTTTACCTTAAACTACAAAGGACGGAAAATTGACTTAGATGACTTAAATTCACATTTTGATTGTCACCCAATGAAACTTTTTGAATTCAGTGATGACTTTGTTGAACTGAACAATAAGCGTTTATTAAGAAAAAACAATAAAAATAATCGGCATAGAAGCATAAATTTTAAAGGTGCAGATGAAGAGTTTTGTATAAATCCAATCGTTTCTGAAAAAATATTAACGAGCGAACCAATACCTGAGGTTTTGGTTGATTCAGTAAAATATGAAGACATTTTCACTTTGCTGGAAAAACTAAATGAAATAGGTAATCAAAGAGATAATGAAGAAATTTCAACAAGTGAATTATTTGAGAATACTCAAAGTATATTAGAAGAAAACACACATTTTTCACTTATCGAAAAAGCTAAATTCTTTGGCACATTGGTTGAAGAAAAATATCTGTTTTTATACGTGGTATGGGAATTTCTTGAAGGTGAAAGAGACCCTTGGGTCAGAAGAAGTTTCAAAAGGATTTACGACAAGTCAAACGAAAGATTTACTCAAATACAACGATTTTTAGCAAAGGAAAACAATTTGATTAAGGAAGATTGGTTAGAAATAGTAGATACAGAATTTTTTGATGATGCCCAAATGAAGCTCACAGAAAAAGCATTAGACCTATTAACCGAGTGTAACATTAAGCTATTCAATAAAGATTTAGATAAAAAGAAAAAAGAGAATGTAATTCAACCTAATGATGTGCCATTCCGAAATTTGATTTTTAGTGAAAAAGAAGCACATCAATACGAGTCACTGAAAAGTCTTTTATTAGAAGTGAATTTCAAAAAAACACAAGAACGCTTAGTACAAAAATCATTACCCAAAGGCGTAACAGCATTATTACATGGTGCACCAGGCACAGGAAAGACAGAATGTGTGCTACAAATAGCTAAAGCAACAAATCGTGAAATAATGAAAGTTGATATTAGTGCTTCACGTTCAATGTGGTTTGGAGAAAGTGAAAAAATCATCAAGAAAATTTTTAAGGATTACAAATCCTATGTAAAGAAGCAAGCACACACGCCTATTTTATTTTTCAATGAAGCAGATGCTATAATCACTAAACGTAAGGAAGCGAATTCTTCAAATATACGTGATACTGAAAATCGAATACAGAATATTTTGCTTGAAGAAATTGAAAACTTTGAAGGAATATTAATAGCGACTACGAACTTGGCTAACAATATGGATACGGCATTTGAAAGACGATTCCTTTTCAAAATAGAATTTCAAAAGCCTAACATTTCAACCAAATCAAAAATATGGAAATTCAAAATGCCTCATTTATCAATCGAAGATTGTGAAATTTTGGCTAGTAAGTTTGATTTCTCTGGTGGACAAATTGACAATATAGTTCGTAAAAACGAAATAAATGAAATACTTTATGGAATTAAAGTAAATGTTATTACGCTTTTTGAATTTTGCAAAGAAGAAACATTGACTAATCAGTTTTCAAAAACACCAATTGGGTTTAAAAGAGATAATTTATGACATCATATACAGCCATAGATTTTGAAACCGCACAGGGCAAGCGTTGGAGCATTTGTCAAGTTGGTTTGGTTCGTGTAGAAAATCAAATTATTACAGAGCAGTTATCAATTTTGGTTCAGCCACCTAATAATTATTACTGGAATAACTTTATTGATATTCACGGAATTTCTCCCGAACAAACGGCAGATGCACCAACATTTGATAAAATTTGGCATCAAATTGAGCCATTCATCAAGAATCAAAATGTTGTTGCTCATAACGGTTTTGCGTTTGACTTTCACTGCTTAAAGCAAACTTTAGATTTTTATGAAATTTCAACACCTGAATTTACCGGACATTGCACCTATCGTATTTTTGGAGATAATCTTGCATCTCTTTGTAACCAATATAAAATCAACTTAAATCATCATGATGCTTT
>JASGCW010000015.1 GCA_030053945.1 Limnohabitans sp. | reverse complement strand
CAGAAGCTGATAAATTACGTAAGGAACAAGCAGCAGCTGAAGCAAAAGCAAAAGCTGAAGAAGCAGAAAGATTACGTAAAGAGAAAGCAGAAGCAGATGCAAGAGCGAAAGCAGAAGAGGAAAAAGCTAAGGCAGAAGCAGAACGTTTACGTAAGGAGCAAGAATTAGCCGATGCAAAAGCTAAGGCAGAAGCTGATAAATTACGTAAGGAACAAGCAGCAGCTGAAGCAAAAGCAAAAGCTGAAGAAGCAGAAAGATTACGTAAAGAGAAAGCAGAAGCAGATGCAAGATCGAAAGCAGAAGAGGAAAAAGCTAAGGCAGAAGCAGAACGTTTACGTAAAGAGAAAGCAGAGGCTGATAGATTAAAAGCAGAAGAGGAAAAAGCTAGAGCAGAGGCAGAGCGTTTACGTAAGGAGCAAGAATTAGCAGATGCAAAAGCTAAGGCAGAAGCAGAAAGATTGCGTAAAGAGCAGGAAGCATCAGAAAGACTAAAAGCTGAAGCTCAAAAATTAGAAGCATCTAAAATAGAAGAAGATAAACAAATAGATTATTTGAGTCAAGTTATTGAAGATTCGAAGAAAAATCAATCTGAATCGTTGAATAAGCTTCAGTTAGCTGTAAATGAGAAAAAAGCTGAATTATTAGAAATGAGAAAGGCAAATGACCTTTCTGAGCAAGGAATTACAACTGAAGTTAAAGAATATAAAAATACATCAGCAGCAAACAGAGCTTTGGAAGCATTGAAGAGCGAAATAGTTGAAAACAGTAAAAATCAAGATAATTTAATTAAGAATTACGAAAAGTTAGCAGCTGATCGTTTAAAGAAAGTGACAAACAAAAATGATGCTTTAAATCAGACATATGCTAAAACTATTGAGAAATTAAAAGCTGAAAAAACAGCGACTGAAAAGCAAAATTCCGAATTAATTAGTCAGTTAGAACAAATTAAAGCAGAAACAGAAATAGAGAAAAAACGTCGTATCAAACGTGCACAGTTTGATAGTAATGATGCAAAATATCAAAAAGATAGGACAGCTTTAAGTCAAATAAAAGCAAATACTGCTACAGGAAGTAAACAACATCCAGCAAGTGATTTTGATTTTGGAGATTCACAAGCTAATATGCAAATTCTTAAAAATATTGATAAAATAGAAGAAGGGTTCTATTTAGTTTATGCAGCACATAAAGATGAAGCTAAACGTAATGATTTTGTTAAAAAAGCAATAGAGTCTGGACAAGGCGATATAGACTTCTTCTATAGCGTGAGTACTGGAACATATTATATTTATTCACAACATTTTACAGATATCCAAGAAGCTACAAGAGTACTAGAAACTTCTAAAGGAAATAAGCCATATAATGGGAAAATGGTAATTGTTAAAGTGGAGAAATAAAAAAAATATTCACAAAAGTATGTTAATAAAAAAAAAAAATATAACTTTATAAGTTCAAAATATAAAACCTGGCCCCTATGAAATTGAAACAATACCTATATCTGTTTTTCGTTTTGATTGTTGGTTTTTTCAGCAATTTGTCAGAAGCACAAAACTTAACTCCATTTACTCCTAGGTATGACAAGGATGTTCAAGGAGATATTTTGTTAATTGGAAATAATATATTAAACAGAAGAACTGATGCAAGTGGTAATCCCGTCAGTCCTAATACGCCATATAATGCTAACGGGCAAAATAGTTCTTTCCAGATGGGGTATATTGATATTGATTCAGATGCCACAACATTTTCTTCAAGTTCAGCGACTTTAGATATTCCCCCAATAAGTGATGGATGTTATCAAATAGATTATGTTGGCTTGTATTGGTCAGCAATATTGCAACAAGATAATAGAACAGGTATTAATAATGTAAAAGTTAAGCTACCTGGTGAAACTACTTATAGAGATTTGACAGGTACTATTGTACATGATATGCCTGGAAGCCCTGTTGGATCAAACCAATCAAAGGCTTATGTGTGTTATTATGATTTAACTAATTTAGTAAAATCATTAGCAAATCCTCAAGGAGTTTATACTATTGCAAATGTATTATCTAGTGAAGGTTCTAATGGTGGTACTGGATTAAGTGCTGGCTGGTCAATGTTTGTTGTGTATAAAGATCCAAATTTAATTAGTAAATCAATTGTTAGTTTTGATGGATTTAGTGGAATTGGTGGGGCAACTACATTAGATGTGAATATATCTGGATTCAGAACTATACCTACTGGACCAGTACGTGCAAAGTTTGCCTTTTCAGCTTTAGAAGGAGATCAAAATATTACAGGTGATTATTTGAGAATAAATGGAACAACAATTTCTACATTAGAAAGACCCTTAACGAACTTTTTTCAAAGTTCTTTCACAGATATAGCCGGTTTTATGAATGGCGCAGGACAACGTAATCCCAATAGTACTAATACGCTAGGGTATGACGCAGGGATTATAACTAATTTTAATCCTGCTAATAGTGTTTTAGCAAACAATGCTACAACAGCTACCATAAGATTAGGAAGTACCCAGGATTTATATATGTATTTCTTTAATGCTTTCGCCGTTGATATTATTGAACCTAAAATAGTTTTAACTAAGTTAGTTCAAGATGCTGTTGGAAATAATATTGGGAATGCAAATGTAAATCTTTGTCAAGATTTACAATATGTAATAGGTTATCAAAACACAGGAAATGATGATGCTACAAACCTAGTGATAACAGATATATTACCTAGAAATATTACTTTCAACCCTGCTACTGATTTAATTTTACCACCAGGAGTAACATATACATATGTTGCTGGAACTAGAACATTAACTTTTACTATACCTAATACTCAAGTCAATGTAGGTGATCCACGCCAAGAAATTAGAATTAAAGTTAAAGTGGTGTGTACTTGTGAAGATTTAGATGAAGCTTGTTCTAATATAATAAAAAATGATGCTACTGCTACTTATAGTGGTACTTATAATACAAACTCTTTTACTCAAGGTAGTTTGTCTAGTTTTTCAAATTGTAATTTAGGAACACCAAGTTCTACAAATTTTCTAGTTGGTTTAGACGATTGTGATTTTACACGCAGGCTAGAAATTTGTGGTAACAACCCTATTACACTGACTGCTGCTGCAGGATATGATTCTTATTTATGGAATGGACCTGGAGTTACAGGGCTTACTACTCAGAGTGTAACTGTAACACAACCTGGAACTTATACGGTTAATGATACAGTTAATAATGCACTTTGTAAATCTATAGTGGAAACATTTATTGTTACACCATTTACTGCGGGAGGATTAACAAATCCAGTAATACCATTTGCAGATCAGGTGGTTATTTGTCCTAATTCAAATGATCCAATCTTAAATAAGTTACCTTTAATATTTTTATGTGGAGCTAATGATGCTCAACTAATACAAACTAGTATTGCTGGAGCAGTATCTATAAACTGGGAACAATTAAATACAGCCAGTTGTGCTGCGGTAACCAACCCTAATTGTCCTAATGAAAATCCAGCTTGTACTTGGACTAATGTAGGATCAGGTCCTAACTATAATGCAAATGTTGCTGGACAGTTCAGAGTAGTGATAAAGTTCCCTAATGGGTGTGATAGAATATTTTATTTTAATGTATTTAAAAATGTTTTAGATCCTCAATATGTGGCAACAGATGTGATATGTACTACCAGAGGAACTATTACCGTAACAAATGTTCCTGCAGGATATGAATATCAAATAGTACCTGGTACAGGAGTATGGACAACTAACAATGTATTTACTAATTTATTGGCGGGTACTTATACAATTAATATTAGACAATCAGGTGTTACAAATGGATGTATATTTTCAATACCTAATATCCCAATTCGTGAAAGAAATTTCACTGTAACATATTCACTCACACAACCGATTTGTGGAGGAGGCAGAGGAAGTATTAATATTGCAGCAAATGATGTTAGACCTCAATATACATTTACAATTCTTCAAGGAGGTACTCCAGTTGCTACTTCAGGCTCTATAACTCCAAATAACTATATTTTTAGTAATTTAAATGGCGGTACATATACTTATGAAGTCAGAACACAAGATGGTTGTTTTGCGACAGGCACATTTACAATTGCTACTATTCCAGTATTAACAGCAACCGTTGCATTAACAAAACCATTGTCTTGTAATGATGGGGAAATTACAGTAAGTGCTGTAGGTGGTACACCAGGATATAATTATCTTATAACACCACCAGCTCCTGGAACACCTTATACGCAAGGAAGCCCTATTATAACTGTATCTACACTTGGTCTTTATGGCATACGAGTGATAGATGCTAATAACTGTTATGTAGATACTTCCATTACTGTTCAACAAGTGCAACCACCTGTATTTACTATTACACCTACAAACATTCCTTGTTCAAATTCAGGTAACATAGGAGTAATAACAGTAAACGTAAGTAATCCTAATGGTAATACAATAAGATATGAAATTGTTTCTGGTCCACAAATTAGACCATTACAATCTTCCAACACTTTTACGAACCTACCTGCGGGAACTTATGAAGTAGTGGTAGAATACACTACAGCTTCAGCAGTTTGTAAAACTACACCACAAAGTGTAACGATAACTATTCCAAATCCAATTGTAGGAACAGCAGCTTTAACAACGCCATATACATGTACAACTACAGGTGTAATAACATTTAGTGGAGTATCTGGAGGAACGCCAGGTTATACTTATAGTATTGGTGGATCTTTCCAACCAGGAAATGTTTTCTCGGGATTAACAAATGGTACCTATACGCCAGTAATAAAAGATGCGGCAGGTTGTACGTTGACATTAACGCCTATTGTTATTGCTCCACTTAATCCGCCAACTAATATAACATTTACTTCAACCCCATTAAGTTGTCCAGCTAATACATCTAATGTCACATTGACAGTTACAGGAGGTACAGGAACAATTACTTATCAAATTGTATTACCTACACTAGGTATAGCTCAACCATCAAATGTATTTAATGGATTAGCTCCAGGAACCTATACTTTTGAAGTTACTGATTCAAATAATTGTAAATTTAGAAAGACTTATACTATAGATCCATTACCTCCAGTAACTATTATAGCAAGTGTTACAAATAATGTAAGATGTTTTAATACTGCAACTGGCGCATTGAGATTTACAGTAGGAGGTTTTGGAACAAGTTATAATTATACAGTAACTGGTCCACCAAACTTTAGCGGTACTAATATTAGTACATCTACAACATCATTAACAGGTTTGCCAGCAGGTACCTATACAATTGTAGTTACTAATACAACAACAAATTGTACGGCTACTACAACTGTTACAATTACACAACCGTCAGCTGCATTAGCCGCTACTATTACATCAACACCAGTTACTTGTTTAGTTAATGGTACGGTAACTGTAAATGCTACTGGAGGATGGGGTGGTTATTCATATTCTATTTCACCTTCAACTGGTGTTGTACAATCTGGCAATACATTCTCAAATTTGTTGGCTGGAACTACTTATACAATCACAACCACAGATTCAAACGGATGTTCTGTTACTAATACAATAACTCCAGTGGCACCACCAACACTTAGTGCGAGTATTTCAAACTCATCAAATTTTTGTTACACTTCAGCTGGTGCAACGATAATAATAACTGCTACTGGAGGTACTCCAGGATATACATATTATATGAATGGAGTAGCAGGTCCTAGTAATACTTTTGGACCACTAGTACCTGGTAATTATACATTTATGGTTAGAGATTCTTTTGGCTGTGAAGTAACATTACCAGTACAAACGATAAATCCTCAATTACAATTAAATACAGTTTTAACTAAAGATTTAGATTGTACGGCATCTCCAAATGCTGTAATAACAGGTACAGTTTCAGGAGGTTATCCAACTTATAGCTGTCAAGTAAGAAAAGTGCCAGGAGCATTTGCTCCGCTTTCACCAGCAATGTCTGGAAGTACATTTACTTATACTACACCAGCACCAGCTTCTACGGCAGGAGGAACATATGAATTCCAAATCACGGATAGCAGAGGTTGTACAACAACATCATCTGTAGTGGTTAGCCCTCTAGTTCCAGTAAACGCTACACATATTAAAGTTGATAACAAATGTTTTGGAGATACTGCAGGAAGTGTATCAATTACTCCTTCAGGAGGTGTTGGACCATATCAAATAAACTTCAATGGTTTAGGTTTTAGAGATCAAACAAATTATAATGGTTTAGCTTGCGGTACTTATAATTATATAGTTAGAGACAGTAAGTCTTGTACATTTAATGGTACAGTGACTATAAACTGTCCTACACTGATAACTTATAATTATGTAGTTAATCCAATTCAATGTACAGGTGCTGGTTACACATTAGGTTCTATTTGTGTGCAACCAGTAACTGGTGGAGTGCCAGGATATACATATAGTTTGACTAATTTAACTGCTGGTGGTACAACTACTCATTTTGAAGCAGCTGGTGCAGCGTATTGTTTCCCTAATCTTGATTATGGAGTTTACGATTTAGCGGTAACAGATGCTAATGGTTGTACTATTGTTAAGTCAAACATCATAATGACTAACCCACCTAATGAGCTATCGTTTATAATAACTCCTACAATTCCATCTTGTGCTGCTGGTGCTACTGTTTCAGTTACTGTGGTTGGATTACCTAGTAGTACTTATCAGTTTGGAATAATGAATTGCGCATCTCCAAATTATGTTTGTGCTCCTAATGTTTGGTATAATCCTAATACTCCTCCATTCACACATATCTTCACAGGATTAACACCAGGTGCGATATACACATTTGTTGTGAGGGACACAGCAACAAATTGTTATTATTTTGAATCAATGACGGCTCCTACGCCTACTAATTCAACTTTAGTAACAACACCTCTTCCTAAAAATGTTACTTGTAGAGGAAATGCAGATGGAAGTGTATCAGGAACATTGACTGGATATGGTGCAGGTTGTACTTCAATTTCATATCAAGTAAATTATTCACCTTCTAATTTGCCAGTACCAGGTGCTACAATGTCTGGTACTTTAACTGGACCAGGACCAGGATTTACATATAATATTTCTCCATTGGCTCCTGGTACTTATACAATATATTTCAATGAATTAAATGGAGCTAATGCAGGTTGTGGTAGAACATTTGGACCATTTACAATTTCTCAATCTGCAGTAGATTTGTCGTTTACAACGACGCAAACTAATGCAAATTGTAATGCAGGAGGTCAAATTGCTGTGAGCCCTTCTGGTGGAACAGGACCTTATTTATATCAATATTTAATAAGTCCATCTTTGCAACCCGCAGCTTCTGATGGTGGATGGACAGCAACAAATCCATTTACTGGACCAGTTAACGTAGGTGCTACTTATGATGTGTATGTAAAAGATGCTAATGATTGTATCAAAACACAAACAGTTACTTACAGTGTAGATCCTGTGCCATCAATCTCTCTTAGCCTTGTAAATGCTTGTGCAGCTCAGGGTACATTTGCTATTACTGTTACAGTAAATAATTTTGCTACTGGTATGGCACCATTTACCTATAGTTTGAATACATCAACATTTACAAATGTATCATCAGGTACATTTACGTTGTCAGGATTAAACTCTGGTTCACATACAATAGTAGTTAAGGATAAGAATGGTTGTACGGATACCAAAACTCTAAACATTTTTGCACCTCTAACAGCATCTGCTTCATTTACAACCTTGCCAACTTGTTTAGATCCTGATGGTACTATCACAACCATTGCTTCAGGGGGATCAGGAAATTACACCTATAGTTTGCTTACGGCAGCTCTTACTCCTATAAGACCTGCTCAGGCTAGTAATATATTTACCCTTGTTGCGGCAGGAAGTTATGTTGTTAGGGTAACTGATACAACAACTAATTGTACATTTGATGCGCCAGTTTCTATTACTGTGCCACTGCTTCCTGATTTTAATCTAACTAATACACCTCCTACTTGTAGTAGCAGTGCAACTGTGTCTACTAATGATGCGTCTATAACTGTTAATCTAGTAGGTTCAAATGTAGATCCAGTGTATATGTATGAGATCATAGCACCTATTGTGCGTGCACCTCAAACATCTAATGTATTTACTGGTTTGACAGGTTCTGTTGCTGGTATAACTTATACAATACGAGTTACCTCAGGTAGAGGATGTTCAACTACTAAGACGACTACTATAATTGCACCGTCTCCAGTAGTAGCAAGTGCAACTTTGCCTTCACCTGTATTTGTTTGTGACGGAAGTAATGTTTTAGGACAAACTACAATAACAGTTACTGGAAGTGGGGGTACACCAGCTTACACATATAGTATCAATGGTACTAACTATTTTACTACAAATACTTTTAATGTAACTGCGTCAGCTGTTGCTCAAAATATTACATATTATGTAAAAGATGCTAATGGCTGTATAGACAGTAAAGTTATTATAGTACCTGCTTATACACCACTAAGTGCTACGTTTACGGCTACTCCTTTAACTTGTGCTAGCAACGCTATATATACAATCACAGCTAGTGGAGGTTCAGGTTCATATGCTTACTCTGTAGTGCCAACAGGTATGACAGGTGTAACTGCTGGCCCTGGTACAAATCAATTTACAATTTCTGCACCTGGCTCTTACCAGTTTAGAGTTACAGATACTGTTACTAATTGTTATTTCAATTTACCACTTTATAATATCGCAGCATTTAATTTAATAGATGTGGTGGCAACTGCAACTAAACCTTTTGTATGTTTTGGTGCTACTGATGGCGTAATTAGTGTAAATGTTTCAGGTTATACTGGACCATACAATTATCAAGTTTTCAATGTAACTACAGGACTTCCAGTGACAGGATTACTAGCAGGTAATACTTCTACTAATCCGTTGGTTATTACTGGTTTAGCGGCTGGTATTTATAAGGTTACAATTACTGAAACGGCTACTCCTTTCTGTACAAAAGAGTCAAATGTTGTCACTATCGAAGGGCCTTCAGCGGATTTAATATTAGACGCTAGAATTACTGCACCACTTACTTGTGTAGCTAATTCGGGTGTGATTACTGCCACAGCTACAGGTGGATGGTCTTCAAGTTATACCTATACAATTGTACCTGCTGCTACACAACCATCACCAGGCGTATTTACTGGTTTAGGTTCTGGAAATTATACTATAACAGTTACAGATGCTAAAGGATGTCAGAAAACTGCAACTATACAAATTGTTGCACCTAATCCTATTAGTTTTAATTTGACTCCAGTAACTCAGACGGTACCTTGTAACAATGATAAAGGCACTATAAGTTTTACCTATCCAACAGGTGGTCAAGGAAGTAATTATGGTTATATTTTACATTCATCTAATCCTAGCCCTTCAGGTTCTCATTCTGGTCCTTTTACGCCTATACCAACGGGTGCTACAACAGTCATTAATGATTTACCAGCAGGAAATTATAGAGTTGAAGTTTTAGATGGATTTAACTGTAAAGCGGAAAGAAGTGCTGATATTTTTGAACCAACTAGAGTTGTTGCATCTCTAGCTTCATCTGGACCAAGTACATGTACACTTACGGCTGCTAATCTGCAACTGACCGCTTCAGGAGGTACACCACCTTATACATATAGTGTGAATTTCGCTGGACCATATTCAGCTACGACCTTCAACCCATCAGTAATTATTCCTGTTACAGCTTCAGGTGTTTATACATATTATGTTAAAGATGCTAATGGATGTATCAGTTTAATTTCAAATGAGGTTAGAATAGATGATGTAACACCATTATCAATTTCATCAATCTCAACTCAAGATGTTCTTTGTGGAGGTGATCAATCTGGAACAATTCGCGCTACTGCAACAGGTGGTTTATCTAACTATGTATATGAGTTATTAAATGCTTCTGGTACTTTAATAACCCCTGCACCAGCACAACCTACTCCAGGTTATTTTACTGGATTACCTGGTTCAACAGCTGGTATTACTTATAGAGTAAGAGTAATTAGTAATGGAATTTGTATTGCCACAGCCCCTGCAGTAATTAAGGAAAATCCTCCATTAATTGTTAGAGGAGTTGGTAAAGCATTATTATGTAATAGTGACCATAGTGGAAAAATTATTCTTACTATTAGCGGAGGTATAGGTGATTATCAATTTGCTATTTCACCTAATATGAGTCAGTTCTATACAATACCGCGTAATGCAACAGACCCAACTACCTATACAATATCTAATTTAGATGCTGGTATTTACAAAGTTTTAGTTCAAGATGCGGCAGGTTGTCATCAATTTGCGGATGATCCAACAGATGCATTGATAAACGAGATTGAGGTTAAAGAACCAAGACCTATAACTTTTGATATTCCTACTGCTAGTATCATCAGCCCGCAATGCGCAGGTGGTTTAGGATCTGTTCTTATAGAAAATATAGCAGGTGGTGTTCCTCCTTACAAAGTTGTTTGTTCGCTAGGTACAACAGTTGTACAAACAAATCAATTAACTGGAAGTGCTAATTCGACATTGTTTGGTAATTTAGCAGCTGGAAATTATATCATCACGGTATATGATTCTGTTACGGATGTTGATGGTCAAGGTAATGTAATTTCAGATATATGTAAATCTCAAAAAGATTTTGAAATTGTTGATGGTGATAAGTTCACACCTCAAGTTGTGGTGACGTATCCTTGTATTAACAATAGACCTTCTGTGAAAGTAGAGGTATTTGATAATGTTAATGGAACATTAGTTCCTTATCCAAATCCTAACACGACTGGTTACACCTTCTCGTTAGATGCTCTTCCATTCCAGGCTGCATCTGTAATGACAACGGTATCACCAGGAAATCATATAATTACTGTGAAGAGTCCTAAAGGTTGTATAAAACAAGCTACACCTAATCCATTTACAGTTAACAATGTATCTCCAATGAATGTAATATTGCAAAAAACAGGTTTGAATAAACTTACAGCGGTTGTTACAGGAGGTATACCAGATTATCATTACACATTTGATGATCCTAGCGATCCTTATCCTCCGTTTGACAATGGTAATGATCCAGTATTTATTTACGATCATACTGCAACGTATATTGTTGTTGTGACAGATAGTAGTGGTTGTACAGCTACAAATAGTATTCAGGCAGTATTTGTTCCTATTTGTGTACCTAACGTATTTACTCCTAATGCTGATGGCAATAACGACGAATGGGCACCAGGATGTATAGAGAACTATCCTAAAATTGTTACTATTATCTATGATCGTTATGGTAGAGAAGTAGCAAGATTAAATAAAGACCAAAAATGGGATGGTAAATATAATGGTTCAGATTTACCTTCTGGAGATTACTGGTATGTGATTAGAGTGGATGAGAAAAATGCCGATGAATTAGTTGGACATTTTACGTTGTATAGATAATTTATAATTCAAGAACTATGAGATTTACAAAACTTAGCATTAACAAATTCATCTTAGCGATTGTTTTATTAATTGGCAATGTGAATTTTGCACAGGAACTAAATGTTCCTGTGGCTACCCAATATTTAGCAGATAATCCATTTGTAATTTCTCCTGTTTATGCAGGTATTGGCGATAATGTTCGCCTTAGATTGAACGGCTTTGCCCAGTGGATAGGAATTAAGGATGCCCCTCAAAATCAAGCTTTATATGCTGATTTTAGAGTTTTTCAGCAATCTGGTTTAGGTTTATCTGTTTATAATGATAAGAATGGATATACTAGACAAGCAGGAGGAAAAATAACTTTTGCGCATCATATTACTTTAGATTATCCATCTAAACAATATTTGTCTTTTGGTCTTTCCTACAACTTCAATAATTTTAGAATAGAAACAGGAGAATTTAATGTTATTGATCCTAGAATTGTTAACGATAGATATACTTCAAATAATAACTTTGATGCAGGTATTTTATATCGTAAATCTAACTATTATTTAGCATTCAACGTTAGTAATATTCTGAATAAAGATACTAAGAAATTTACTTTTGCAGAACCTAAGTTGTTACGAAATTTTCAAGTATATACTGGTTATACCTTTAGAAGTAATAAACAAAATAGACTTGAATTTGAACCTTCAGCTTTTTTTCAATATTTTCAAAGTGATGGTCGTTCAAGTACTGATTTAAACATCAAAATGAGATATTTCGACAGTCAAAGAACAGGTTATGCTTGGTTAGGTGCTACTTATAGATTTTTAAATGATCAACCTTTAAGACCATTAACTTTAGGTCCTATGGTTGGGTTAAAAAAAGGTGGATTCTATTTAGGATATTCTTATCAGATTACACTTAACGAGTTAGCTTCTTACAATTCAGGTACACATATGATAACTTTAGGTTGGGATTTCTTCCAAGGATTAAGTAACTGCCCATGTACACAAGCAAATACTGCTGATGATTAATACTATTTTAATGCCATAATGAAAACAATTCAAGATTTTAATTTTAAGAGTAAAAAAGCCATAATAAGAGTTGATTTTAACGTTCCTTTAGATGATAATTTTAATGTAACTGATACAACAAGAATTGAAGCAGCAAAGCCAACAATTGAGAAAATTTTAAATGATGGTGGTAGCGTAATTCTTATGTCTCATTTAGGCAGACCTAAAGGAATACAAGAAGAGTTTTCATTGAAGCATATTGTTTCAAAAGTTTCTGAGGTATTAGGTGTTACAGTACAGTTTGCTTCAGATTGTATAGGTGAAGTTGCTGAGACTGCTTCAGCAAACTTGAAAGAAGGTGATGTATTGTTATTAGAAAATCTTAGATTTTATAAAGAGGAAGAAGCCGGCGATGTAGAATTTTCAAAAAAATTAGCCAAACTAGGTGATATTTATGTAAATGACGCTTTTGGTACTGCACACAGAGCACATGCATCAACTACTATTATTGCCCAATTCTTTGAAAACAAAAAATGTTTTGGAGCACTTTTGGCAAAAGAAATAGAAAGTCTTAATAAAGTACTTAATAACTCTGTAAAACCAGTTACAGCTGTTTTAGGGGGTAGTAAAGTTTCTTCTAAAATTACGGTAATTGAAAATATATTAGACAAGATTGATCATATGATTATCGGTGGTGGAATGACTTTTACCTTCATTAAAGCTATGGGGGGTAATATAGGTAATTCACTTTGCGAAGATGATAAGTTGGATTTAGCATTAGAAATATTAGCTAAAGCCAAAGAGAAAAATGTAAAAGTGCATTTACCTGTAGATGTAGTAGCTGCTAATTCTTTTTCAAATGATGCTGAGAAACAAATTTGTGATGTTAAAGAAATCCCTGCAGGTTGGCAAGGTTTAGATGCTGGTCCAAAGTCTTTAGAAGAAATTAAAGATGTCATATTAGCATCTAAAACTATATTATGGAATGGACCACTAGGAGTTTTTGAAATGTCAAATTTTGCCGAAGGTACAATCCAACTTGGAAATTTTATTGCCCAAGCGACTGAGAACGGAGCGTTTTCACTTGTTGGTGGCGGTGACAGTGTTGCAGCTGTAAAACAATTCGGATTCGAGCCTAAAATGAGTTATGTATCTACTGGTGGTGGTGCTATGTTAGAGATGTTAGAAGGACAAACTTTGCCTGGAATAGCTGCTATTTTAAGTTAAATAATTGAATTTTAACAATTTATATTATTATTTTTCGTTTTAACACTTTATGTTTGTAGCCCTGCAAAACATAAAGTATTGAATTATAACGATATTGTAACAAGAAATATGATAAAGAAAAGCTTAACCTTAATCCTACTTTTTTTGACAGCCTCAACTGTTCTTGCACAAAATAAAGCGCAAGATTCAATAATTAAGCCTGTCATAAAATTATCTTTTTTAGATTCTTTAAAGAATACTTATGTTATAGATGAAACTTCTGATTGTATAGACAATCAATACATAAAAGAATTGTCTAATACTCAGGATATTTTTGATGGTATTGTTTCTGATATAAAAAATTTGGATTTAGATAAGCCTGTAGACTTTGACCTGCCAACAGATGTCTTTAAAGAAAGACTACGCTTAATGGATGAAAAATCGCCTTTTAATATTGATTATAATCCCCAGTTAGAAAATTTAGTAAAGAATTTTCTTAAAAATAGAAAGCGTTCATATGAACGATTGATGGGATTATCTCAGTATTATTTTCCTTTATTTGAGGAAGCTATGGCCAGATACAATGTTCCTCTAGAGATAAAATATTTAGCCATAGTAGAATCTGCCTTACGTTCAAGTGCTGTTTCAAGAGTTGGTGCAACAGGTTTATGGCAGTTTATGTATGAAACAGGTAAGCAATATGGTTTAAAAATAGATTCTTATATAGATGAGCGTAAAGATACTTACAAAGCATCAGATGCCGCAGCTCGTTATATGGAAGGAATGTATAAAATATTTGGAGATTGGGAAATGGTGCTTGCTTCTTATAACTCAGGCGCAGGAAATGTGTCAAAAGCAATACGCCGTTCAGGAGGGCATCAAAATTTCTGGAATGTTAAAAAGTACTTGCCACGTGAAACCCAAAGTTATGTTCCTGCTTTCTTGGCAACTATGTATATTTTTGAGTATCACAAAGAACATGGAATCGTTCCTGTTAAGCCTGTTGTAAATCATTTTGCTACAGATACGATTGCAGTTAAGAGAAAAATGTCATTTAAGCAATTAGCTAATTTGCTCGATATACCTATTTCTGACATAGAGTTTTTGAATCCTGCTTATAAAACAAACGTTGTACCTTATGTTACTGGAAGAACACATTACATATGTTTGCCGAAGAAGAAAATAGCTGTTTTTGCTTCTAATGAGGATAAGATGTATGCTTATGTTGATTATGAGGAAAAGCATAGAGAGAAATATACTACACCTACACGTAAAAGAAAAGTTATAGTTCGAGATACTACTACTACAGCGATTGCATCAATTAATAGTTCAGAAACTAAAACTTCAACAGAAGAGAATATCGAAATAGAAACAAAAAAAGTTTTTAAAAATATTGAGAAAACAAAATTTTATACTGTAAGAAGAGGGGATAACTTAGGTGATATTGCAGAGAAATATAATGTTTCTGTTGTTGATTTAAAAAAATGGAATCATTTGAGAGGCACTAAAGTTCAAAAAGGCAAGAGACTTAAAATTGTAATTGAAGATAAAATTGCGGTAGTTGAAAAAGTTAAAAAATCTAAGACAGATTTAGATTTGACAAAAGATAATACAGTTAAAACTGAAATAGTTGTTGCAGATTTAGATTCTAAATCTTCTGTAAAAAAAGAAGTAAAGAAAGGTAAAGAAAGCAAGACTGAAACAGTTGTTGTTGAAAAGTCCAAAGTGCATATTGTAGGCGAGGGGGAAACATTAACAAGTATTGCTAAAGAAAATAGATTGTATGTATCAGATTTGAAGAAATGGAACAATCTTAATGATGGTAAAATAAAGTTAGGTGACAAGCTAAAATTGTCTCCTAATGCAGATTTGAATTCAGTACCTGATGTTGTGGTAGTAGCGGAAGAAACAAAAGAAGCTCTTGCAGATAATATTTATATTGTAAAAAAAGGTGAAAATATTTTTCAAATTGCAAAAGTTAATGGAGTAAAAGTTGAAGATATTCTTAATTGGAATAATCTAACAACAACTAATATAAAAATAGGGGATAAACTGATTATTGAAAAAGCAACTGAAGTTGTTGTAGAGAAAGCAAAAACTAAAATAAAATCTGAAGATTTTCATTTATATATAGTTCAAAAAGGAGATTCTTTATTTAAAATTTCTCAAAAGCATCATACTACGGTTGCTGAGTTAAAAAAGAAGAATAATATTAAAGAAGACGATTTGAAACCAGGAATGAAATTGAAAATATAAAAAAAGGGAAGTTTAACTTCCCTTTTTTTATATTTGTTTTTTAAAGATTATAAAAAATGAATATTCAATTCAAAATAAAGCGATTTAACGAACTTTCTACATTAGAGTTGTATGAAATTCTAAAACTTCGTTCGGAAGTCTTTGTAGTGGAGCAAAACTGTGTTTATCAAGACATAGATAACAAGGATTCTAAAGCTATTCACGTTTTAGGCTTTTTAAATAATGATTTGGCTACTTATTGTCGTTTATTTGATGCAGGATATTATTTTGACGAGAGTTCAATAGGAAGAGTAGTTGTTTCTCCCAGATATAGAGATAGAAAACTAGGCCATGATTTAATGAAAATTGCAATTGAGACCGTAGTAAAGGAGTATGCAACTACTAAGATTACAATTTCAGCACAACAATACTTAAAAAAGTTCTACGAGAGCCACGGTTTTGTTCAAACTTCAGATATGTATTTGGAAGACGATATTCCACATATCCAAATGAAACGAAATTAGTTTTTAGTGATTAAAAGTTCTACTCGGCGATCATATTGAGGTTCTTTCCCAAGAGATTTTGTATTACCATAGCCTTTAAAAGTCATTCTTGCTTTGTCAATTTTTCTAGAAACGAGATAATCATAAACAGCCTTTGCTCTATTTACAGATAATTCTCTTTTTTTAGTTCCTCTATCTATAGCTTCTTTTTGAAATGGAGGTGTACAACAAACATGACCTTGTATTTCAAATTGTAAGTTTTTATATTTTTGCAGTTCTTTAATAACTTTTTCAAGCTCTTTTTTAGATGCAGGTAGGAGAATGCTACTACCTCTATCAAAAAGTAAATTTTCTAGATAAATACGATCACCTATGACCATATTTTTTTTTAAGGTCTTATAAACTCCCGGAAGTTCAATTTTAGGTAGTGGTTTTAAATTTAAAACCACATCTACTCTTCGGTTTTTAGATCGGATTTCCGGAATATTATCTAGTACATCATCATCAATCATAATTTTTCCTTTTCCTTCAATACTAATGATGATTTTGTTGGTTATCCCATTAGCAATCAATTTGTTTTTTATGGTGTTTGCTCTATTTGTAGATAGTTTAAAGTTATAAGCGTCTTTACCTCTATCATCACAGTACCCATAAATTTGTACCGTTTGTATTCTTGTAGAATCTATTTTTTTGATAAATTGGATGGTTTCTTGAGCCTGTTTCTCGTTGAGATTGTATTTATCAAATTCAAAATAAATGGAATGAACTACTTCATCTTGTGAGTAAATATTGAGTGATATTATTCCCAATAAACAGGAAAACCAAAATTTATACATACTATTTTTTTAAAATTTTGTTATATTCCACTTGGTTTGATAACAGTTGAGTGGCTTTTTTTACCTCTGTATTATTTTTAGCATAAAAGGCATATAAACCTTCTTTATATTGAAACCTTTTTATGATTTCATCACGAATTAAATTTAATATTTCGTTTTTATTTTTATTTAATTCCAATTCTTCCGAATTCTGTACTGATGTCATAAGCATATCATATTGTGTTTTGATAGAAGCATCTATTTTTTCCTTTTTAGCTTCTTCCATTACTTGCTTAAGCATTAGTTCTGTTTTTGTATCAAATGAAAATTTCTGTGCTTTTAAGAATGTTTTAAAATCATTAAAATCTGTATCTGATAATTCTGGAATTTTATCACCAAGAGTTTGATGTTTATAGTAATATTGCGTTACATAATTGAAGATAACATCTTTTTTTACTAATGCTTCAGCAATAGGGCTAGACTTTGATTCTGTTAATTCAACATCAGGTTGAATACCACCGCCATCATAAACTGTTCTTCCATTTTTGGTTTTAAAAGCATTGTAATCTTTAGAATCTGTTCTTGTAGCTTTTCCAGAAGCATCTTTTTTAGCATAATTAAGTGCCTGAATGCATCGTCCTGATGGAGTATAGTAACGCGAAATAGTCACTTTTAACTGTGTACCATAAGTTAGATCTATAGGACGTTGTACAAGTCCCTTTCCAAAACTGCGATTACCTACAATAATGGCTCTATCTAAATCTTGTAAAGCTCCTGAAACAATTTCGCTTGCTGATGCACTTTTTCCATCTACTAAAATTGCCAACGGAATTTCTAAATCTACAGGTGGTTTTGAAGTTTTATAAGTACTATTATTTTTTTCAATATGAGATTTTGTAGTAACAATTACCTCGTTTGCAGGAACAAAAAGGTTACAGATATTAACTGCTTCTTGCAAAAGTCCACCAGGATTGCCTCTTAGATCTAAAATAATTTGAGTGGCTCCTTGGTCTTTTAGTTTTTCTAAAGCTTCTTTTGTTTCACTAGATGCTTTTGCATTAAATTGAGAAAGTACAATATAACCCGTTTTATCATCTATTTTTCCAAAAAAAGGTACAGCTTTTACATCTACTTCATCAAGAGTAATTTGTGCTGTTTTTGTTTCCCCTTGACGTTTAAATTTGATGTCAATTTTTGTGTTTTTTGCTCCTTTCAGAAGTTGTCCAGCATCTTCCTTAAAATCTGCTAAAATTACATCACCTATTTGGATAATTTCATCACCCGGTTTTAGCCCTGCTTTATCAGCGGGATAATTTTTATATACTTCGTTTATTGTAAGTTTTGATTCTTTTCTTGAAATCATCGCGCCTATTCCAGTATATTCTCCAGAACTATTTATTCTGAAGCGAACTACATCTTGTTCGTTAAAATAAACGGTATAAGGATCTAATTCTGCCAACATACTTTTTATGGCTTTATCCATCAGTTCACTTGAATTAGTTTTGTCAACATAATTCATATTGACAGTTTTGAAAAGTGTAGTGAAGATTTCTAACTGTTTAGCAATTTCAAAAAAATCTTCTTGAAAACTAACACCTACAAATAAAAAACCTCCTGCAATGGCAGGAAGCAGGTATCTTTTTTTTATGGATTGAATCATAGTTTTATTCTTATTTCTTCCAAAATCGTTTTCTAATTAAGAAAACTTCCTACGAAAATAAGGATTAAGGGCTAAAAACTACTAAAATTTACTTGAAAATTTATTAGATTGTTGTAAATCATTGTATTATAATCTCAAATTTTGTTGATATTCTAAATTTTTCGTAATCTCTTTAATAGCCCATATTTATTGGCATTTCAAATAATTTGAGTTACATCTGACTATAATTTTTTTAACTTTTTTGATGTAGTTTGTTTTCTACATTGTTGATTTTCAAATATTTGTTATATTTGATTCGTTAGCAAAAAATTACAGAAACTAAAAAACTAAATTGAAATTATGAAAGTATTTTATTTTTTTATGACGTTATCTATGGCGTCATATGCTCAGGTAGGAATAGGAACTACTTCACCTACAAGAGAATTAGATGTAAATGGGGATGTTAGAGTGAGGAATTTATCAAATGTGCAAGGCAGGACAGTACCCGTATCTGCTTTACCCGATGGAACTTTAGTAACTACTTTTTCTAGCAATACTGCTCCTGGAGCAAGATTTGTTGGATTTTTAGCAGCAGATATCCCTTTAGATACTCAACAGAGTTTTAAGGATATAATTTTATCTAACGAACTAGTTGATGTTCTTTCTGAATATAACTCTACTACCGGAAGATATACTCCTAGCTTGTCTGGATATTATAAGGTTTCTATGGATTTTGATATAGGTGACTATGATAGTGTTACAGATGATTTAGATATTCTTATTGGTTTATGGGATCATACAATAAACCAATGGGTTTTAAGAAGAACTTTTAAACACAGAGGGAATAACAACTCTACCATAACTGGTTCGGTGGCAAGAAATGAGAGTTACGGAATTTCTAATTATTTACAATTAGACTCTACACATTCGTATGGATTTAGAATTTACTCGGGTTATTTTTCCACAAATACCACCAGAACTGCAAGGCTTAAAGCCCAGAATTACGGTTCTACCGGGACTTCTGCATCAACAAGTTTTTCAATTGAAAAAATGCTTTAAGTGTAATTTGAAGTCTTCTTTGTAAGTATTTAGGACTGGAAGAAGAAAGGAAAGATGAATTGAATATAATTGCTAACAATTTCAATTTAGAGATTTGATTGTAAACTAGCCACAATGTTGAAATTTAATCTTAATCTTGAAAAAATTCATCTCATTTTCTTCTTCATTTTCAAACGCCATATGGTTACTATTTTATTAACCGTATTAATTATTAGGTACTGCTAATACTCAATCTTTCCCACGTGACGCATCACTCTGATGGTTTTGTTTTTGCGTTTTTCTACGTAGGCACTAGAACCAACAGCTTTGTATTTTCTTGGGCTAGGTAAGATGGCGGCAATTGATGCAGCTTCATATTTAGTTAAACTTTCACAGCTTTTATGAAACCAGTGTTTTGTTGCAGCTTCGGCACCATAAATGCCATCACCCATCTCGATACTATTGAGGTAAACTTCCATTATGCGTTTTTTCCCCCATATTAATTCAATTAGAACGGTGTAATAGGCTTCTAATGCTTTTCGAAGGTAACTTCTACCTTGCCATAAGAAAACGTTTTTTGCAGTTTGTTGCGAAATGGTACTACCCCCTTTGAGCTTTTTGCCCTTTAGGTTACTTTTAAAAGCCTTGTTCATAGCACCAAAATCAAAACCACTATGTTTCAAAAAAGTGCCGTCCTCACTAGCAATAACCGCTTTTTGGAGGTTTAAAGAAATGTTTTTTAAAGGCACCCAATCGTGTTTACAAACCATTTCTTTTCCAGCAGCTTTTTGTTCAAAAGCTCTCGTAATCATTAGTGGAGTAAAAGGTACAGGAACAAATTTGAAAAGTAACACTAAGGCAACTGAAATAATATTGAACCAAATAAATGTTTTATAAATAAAACGTTTAACTTTTTGAAAAGGAGTTCTTTTTTCAGTTTTTGCCTTTTTTGTTGTAGGTTTTGCTGCTGTTTTGTTTGAAGCCATTTATAGTAAATCTGCTAATTCTTGTCCTATTAAACTGCCTATTGCTACACCCATTCCGCCCATACGTACACCACAAAAAACATTGTTAGATAATGATTTTACGATTGGTTTTTTATGAGCACCTACGCCCATAATACCACTCCAGCGGTGTGCAATTTTGAATTCAGTTTGTGGCAAAATTACGGTTTTAAGTAATTCTTCCAATTTATTTTGGATTAATTCTGTTTGATTTAAACTTGTTGTCGTTTCGCCATCAAAGTCAAGATTACGACCACCGCCAAATAAAATTCTGTTTTCTATATTTCTAAAATAGTAATACCCTCTGTCTAAATGAAAAGTACCTTTGATGTCTAAATTAGGAATAGGTTCTGTAATAAGTACTTGCGCTCTTGCTGGTTTTACTTCACCTTGTGTGAGTTGGGATGCAAAACCATTTGTAGCAAATAATATTTTTTGGGTTGTAAAACTAAAATCATTCACTAGGACTTCTACAGAGCTGCCTTTATCAGAAAATTGCGTGACTGTTTGATTGTTTAAAATTAAAATATTGTTTTCATAAGCTTTTTTTAATAAAGCTTGCATCATATTTCCTGTGTCTATTTGCGCTTCAAAAGGATTGAAAATAACATATTCTTGTATGCTTTGAAAATCAAATCTATCTACTTGTTTTTCAAAAACAGCATTTTTAAACAAAGGTCTAAGGATTTCGTTTATAAAAGGTAATTTTTGTAAACATTCGCTATAGGTTACATCATCGGTTTTTAAAAAAAGTTCGTAGCCTCCGTATGGTTTTAAATCTATAGTTTTGTCACCTAAATTTTTGCGAAGTAGTTGTAATCCGTCCCAACGTTTTTGAACGAGTTGGATTACCTCCTCTTCGGTATGCGATTTTAAATCATCAATAATTTCAGATAAACTTCCAAAACAAGCAAAACCTGCATTTTTTGTGCTGGCACCTTCAGGTAACATCCCTTTTTCTAATAGTAAAATTTTGCTTTCTGGGAATCGTTCACGCAATCGTAAGGCAGTATGCAATCCTACAATACCACTTCCCACAATAGTATAATCTACATTAGTAAACCAGTTTTTTATTTCCCAATAACTTAATTGCATTTTTTGTATGTAATTTGAAATGTTGTTCCTTTATTTATCTCTGATTGAAGCACTTTTATTTTCCCTTTATGGTATTCTTCTACTATTCTTTTCGTTAAAGATAGTCCAAGACCCCAACCTCTTCTTTTTGTTGTAAAGCCTGGTTCGAATACTTTTTTGAATTGGTTTTTAGGTATTCCTTTGCCAGTATCTGATATTTTAATTTTTATAAATTTAGCATCTTCTTCAATATAAATACCTATAGTACCACGTCCTCGCATTGCATCAATCGCATTTTTAACTAAATTTTCAATAGTCCAACTATGTAATGTAGGATTCAATCTAACATTTATATTTTTTTCAGGTGCGGTAAAATGAAAATGTACTTGTCCTTTAAATCTAGATTCTAAATAATCGTAAGCGATTCTTGTTTCTTCAATGATATTTTTTTCTTCTAAATTAGGTTCAGATCCAATTTTCGAAAAACGATCCGTAATATTTTGTAGTCGAATGATGTCCTTTTCTATTTCGGAAACGGTTGTTTCATCTACATTATCTGCTTTCATAATTTCTACCCAACCTATTAGGGATGAAAGTGGAGTCCCAATTTGATGCGCTGTTTCTTTAGCCATACCTGCCCAAAGTTTATTCTGTCCAGATATTTTATTGGTTTTATAGTAATTATAAACTAACGCCCCAAAAAGAAAAATTATGGATAATAAAGCAATAGGATAATATTTTAATTTACTCAACAAAGATGAATTATTATAGTATAAATATTGAAAATCGTTTTTATCAATTTTTATTTCAATAGGACTATTAGCATTTTTAAAATGGCTAAGTAATGTTTTTATTTTTATAGTATCGCTAACTATAGATTCATCAATATTTGCAGTGCTTAAAATACTATCTTTTTTATCTACTCTAATAACAGGTATAGAAGTGTTATTAGAAATAATTTGAAAGGCTAAATCGACATCGGTGGCATCATTAGCATTATGTAAAGATTTTTGAGCAGTTGCCCAGATTTCCATTTTGCGACGTTCATCCTCTTTAAAAATTTGAAAAAAAGTATAGGTATTCCATAAAATCAAAAGAATGATTAGGAAAGATAATGTTATTAAAATCCAACGTGTGGTGTTACTTCGGTCAGAAAAATTCATAGCATAAGTTGAGTGGATAAATATAGTAAAAATGCAATTGTTATATTTGCTTAAAATGTAAAAACTAATGAAAATAAGAATTCTATTTTTATTGATTGTTAATCAATATTTAATATACTCTCAAGAAGATTTAAATCTCAAATATTATTGGAATCAACAAAAAAAAGAGGCGATAATAGGAGTAAAAAACTGTTATATAAGAAGTGCTTCTAACACATATTCTAAACTTATTGATTCACTTCAAATAGGAAAAAAAGTTAGTGTAATTAATGACACTGAAAATTTGTTGAATATAAAAGGTATCAATACGAATTGGGCCGAAATAGAATATCTTGATGTAAAAAATCAAAAGCAAAAGGGATATATTTGGAAAGGTTTTTTAGCTCTTGATTTTGTTAAAAGTAAAAATCTTACTTTTTTGACACGGATTGATAGAGTTTTTAAAAAACTCGATATAAAAGACAATTCTCGAAATACTTTGTTTCAAATTTCAGTTTTAGTTTTAGATGAAAACAATCAAATACTTTCAGAAAAATCAATTCAAAAAAATGTTTTAGAAAGTAGTTACTTTCAAGATAAATGTATTGGGGCATTAGGATTGGATAAAATTCAAGAAATTTATCGAATCAGTTTTAGTGGTGAGGCTTGTGGAATACCAACGTATTATTTTTATTTTGGTTGGAATGGTAACGAGCTTATTCTTCTTCCTGAAAAAATGGAAGTAGGCGATGCAGATGTTTATTCCCATAGTGAGACATTTGTATTTCCTAAAGAAAAGGGAGGAAAACCAAATTTTATCTTTAAAGAAGTTGAAGAAGCAGAAATGATAGGAGAGGATTCAAATATGTATTCTATTACAACATTTAAAGAAACGTATAGTTGGGATGGAGAAAAAGCTCAATTTGTAAGTAAAACCAAACCAAAAAAAATTAGAAAGAAATCAGAGTAAACGATTATTTTTGTAAAAAAAGAGTTTATGAAAAGTTTTTCACCAAAAGATATACCCACGCCACAAATTCAAGGATATTTACAAGGAGCCATAGCGCCTAGACCTATTGCTTTTGCGAGTACAGTTGATGCAGAAGGGAGACCTAATTTGTCACCATTCAGTTTTTTTAATGTGTTTAGTGCAAATCCGCCTATTTTAGTTTTTTCTCCAGCGAGAAGAGTCCGAGGAAACACCACTAAACATACTTTAGAAAATGCTTTGGCCACCAAAGAAGTGGTAATAAATGTAGTGAATTATGATATAGTGCAACAAATGTCACTCTCTAGTACAGAATATGCAGAAGGAGTAAATGAATTTGAAAAAGCAGGTCTGACTGCAATTCCTTCAGATGTGGTTAAACCATCTCGTGTTGCGGAATCGCCAGTACAGTTTGAATGTAAGGTAAATGAAGTGATTGCTTTAGGCACCGAAGGAGGAGCAGGGAACTTAATTATTTGTGAGGTGGTTAAAATCCATATAGATGAAGCTATTTTAGATGAAAATGGGGTAATTGACCAACATAAAATTGATTTGGTTGCTCGTTTAGGAGGCAATTGGTATTCGCGTTCTAATATGGGATTGTTTGAAGTGCCAAAACCACTAGTCACTTTAGGAATAGGAGTAGATAGCATTCCAGATTTTATTAAGAAAAGCAATGATTTTACAGGTAACGATTTAGGAATGTTAGGAAATATAGAAGCATTGCCTACAGAAGAAGAAATTGCTATCTTTGTCCAAGAAAATTTTACCGTAAAAGCGGTTTTAAGTGCAGATGATAGACACAAAGTCAATCAATTAGCAAAAGAGTATTTAGAAAAACAAGACATACTTTCTGCATGGAAGGTATTGTTAGCAAAGCAATAAATTTAAGAGAAATGGAAGTTACAGGAAGAATTAAGGTGATTAACCCTACACAAGACGTTAGTGCATCATTCAAGAAAAGAGAGTTAGTAGTTACTACAGAAGAGCAGTATCCACAACATATTATGATTGAGTTTACTCAAGCAAAAGTAGATGATTTGAATAACTTCCAAGTAGGTGAGCAAGTAAAAGTATCTATCAATTTACGTGGACGCGAATGGGTTAATCCTCAGGGAGAAACAAAATATTTTAATTCTATTCAAGGTTGGAGAATTGAGCGTTTACAACAACAAGCACCAGCTGCTCAACAAATGCCTCCTATGCCAGCAGCACAAGCATTTGAACCAGCTCCAAGTTTTAATGAAGAAGAGCACGACGATCTTCCTTTCTAATTTCAGAATGTAGATTTTAGAATTCAGATTTGAGAATGTCATTCTGAACGAATTGAAGAATCTTTATTGATAATTCATCGTTTTGAATGACTTTTTTTATTGTTATTGAATTTGAATATGTATTTTATAACCAAAGAATTATATTTTCCGCCCATAGAAGAAACTTCACCTGAAGGGGTTTTAGCTGTAGGTGGTGATTTGTCTCCTGAACGATTGTTGTTAGCTTATAAAAATGGTATTTTTCCTTGGTTTGATGATAATGATCCTATTTTGTGGTGGTGTCCTCCTCAACGTATGGTTTTGTTTCCAGATGAGTTTAAGCCATCTAAAAGTATGCGAAATGTAATTAATAAAGGCATCTTTAAGGTTACTTTTAATCAGAGTTTTAGAGAGGTAATGATTAATTGCCAACAAATTTATCGTCCAGACCAGTATGGTACTTGGATTACTGACGAAATGATAGATTCCTATACGTATTTGCACGAAATAGGAAAAGCAATGTCGGTTGAGGTTTGGCAGGAAGAGGAATTAGTAGGAGGGTTATATGGTGTAGATACGGTTCCTATTTTTTGTGGAGAAAGTATGTTTTCTCATGTGAGTAATGCTTCTAAAGTTGCTTTTATTGCCTTAGTAGCTTATTTGAAAAAGAATAAATACAAACTATTGGATTGTCAAATTTATAATGATCATTTGGCATTATTGGGATGTTATGAGATACCTAGAGAAGATTTTTTAAAGATTTTAAAAGAGAGTTAAAATAAAAACGTTTAAGTTTGTCGTAACTATTCAGCTATTACTTAATTTTTTTTGATATTAATCCCGAAGCTTCGGGATAAAAAAAACTCAATTTCGAAACTTCGGTACAAAAAGTATCAAATAACCAAAATGTTTGACTTTTTGAATCATTAAAATATTGGAATTTATTTAGCTTCGCTCAGTTCGGCTTCGCCTCGAGTGTATTTTGTAATTTTATTTTTTATCCAACTAGCTGAATAAGTTACAGTGATTTTAATTTTTGAGATAAAGACTTATGTTGATAGTGTAATGTTTCTTTTTTCAATAGTAATTGTGTCAAATACTTTTCTGAGTATTTTTTAAGTTGCTTTTCTGACCTATTTTGGATGTTGATCAAGATGTCTTTTGCAGATGCAAAAAGAGGCATTTTTTCTATAACAGTAATCAAGTCCAGTGCTGCAAAACTTTCTTGACGAAATTTTTCGGCAAGTTCAATTTTTTGATTTGTCAACTCCAGTAAATATTCCTTTTCTGTAACCATTTTTTGTAATTCAAGTACAGTTGCTTTGTGCTCTAGTGCTATGATTTTTTGAACCTTTTTGCTGCTCGTTTTGTTCTCTTTAGCCGCAGTTAGTAACGCTATAAATTTTTGTTTCGCTTCTGTTGGAATATCTCTTTGACCAGATTCATACATAGACAATTGACTCGAATTTATGGCTAGCAAAAGCGCAAGCTCTTCTTGTGTACATCCTAAATTTTTCTTGATATTTTGCCTTTTCATAGGTGTGAAATTTATTTGTTCGTGGCAATCCCAAGACTTTGGGAGTATTGCTTAATTACTATAGTAACCTTAAAGGAATTGTTTAAACCATACTGTCTATGCAAATTCGATTTTCTAAGGATAGATGTAGCAATTATTTTGCCAAAAAGAGATAAAAAAATAAAAAAACAATTTTCACACAAAAATGGTGTGAAAAAAAATGCAGTAATAATTTTCACACAAAAACTGTGCGTAAAAAAATAGCGTGATAATTTTCACACAAGAAAAAGAAACTTGATCCCGAAGCTTCGCGACTGAAACTTGAAACAGTTTTCATTCGCAGTCTCAATTTGTAATCTCAGTCTCAAAGTTTCGGAATTCAAACCTGTAACAATTCAAACCACAGTTGATTATTTATTTTCTCACCAAATACCGTTAGATAAAAAATCACTAAAACAGAGTATTGTTTATCCAGTATTGTTTGTTGTATATTTGGCTTGCTTTTTTTGAAAATAAATCTGAAAAGCAAACAAACTAACTGTCATAAAAAACGTGGCATCAAAAAACTAAAAACTAAATGAACAAACAAACACCCTGCCCTCCTTTAGAACTGTTTATGGCAGATGTATTACTAGACAAAACAACGGAGTATTGTTGTACTATAAAGCTTGTTGATACACAACAAGAAATTCATTATCACTGGGAATTGACTCATCTTGAAATTGAAGAAGATTACAAAATAATACACTTTAATAAAGGTGAAACCTATTATACCAACTTTGAACAACCTACTAATGTACTAGAAAACATAAAACAAAAACTGTTTCCTATTGTGGCAAAAGTGGGACACTGTGGCTCTATACTTGAAATACTAAATTATCAAGAAATTCAAGACCGCCATTATGAATATTACAGCGAGCTTTATAGTCCATTACTTCCGTCAGAAATTATAGAGCAGCTCAATATTTACTATGACGATTATAGTACGCCAGAAGCAATTATCCAGCTATTACAAGATGACAGTGCATTACAATTATTCTTATTCCCGCTTTATGGTACGTTTCACGAAACACATAAATTTTTTAGAAACGAAATCACAAACGAACAAGGAGAGGTAAAACAATGGACTTTTGATGCTAAATTGCTAGAAGCACTAAACGACGATGGTAATATTCAAATTGAACTAACAGGGATTTATAACAATAGTCCTAGTTTTTTTCATAATACTACCCATAGCTTTTGTTATCATACCCACGAACTTTTATCTATAAAAGGAGAAATGACCAATACAGATGATGAAACAGTACATTATGAATTTATCAAATTTATAGACGAGAATAATGATATTGTTGAATAATTCTGTAACTTTTCAACCCAAAAACTAAAACAAACAAAAAACTAAAAAAATGTCAAGCAAACACATTGTAGTACAGGGAGCCACAATAAAATGTGATTTTAGCGTCGAACCTAAAACCGATAAACTAAAGGTAAAATCGCAGTCTAAACATTATGCTAATGACAAAGACGGCAGCGAAAAACTCATTGCAACCGACAAAGAAATAGGGCAAACTTTAGAAAAAAATACTTTTGGGAAATGTAAAAAACAACCTAATGGATCTGGTGATTTTTTAGTATGTCAATGTGTAGTGCAAAAATGGAGTAACTTTTACGAAAAAGTAACCCTGAGCAATAAAGGAAAAATACTCACCGAAGATAGCAAAGGAACTTGTCCTATGGGTGCACCAGATTGTTTAAGCGTTGTAAAACACGGACAAACTGGCGAACCTACTAGCAAACAAGCAAAAGACAATCCTAACAAGGATAATCCAGTAAACAACACGCAAAAAGCGATGGAAAAAGCAGAACAAAATTCAGCTCCAGTTGTAGAATAAATATATAAGCCATGGCAAAAAAAGGAGTAAAATCAATCACAGGACCTAGTACGATAAAAGTAGGCGAATGGACAGATTACAAAGTATCAAGCTGGTATGATGCAACACCTGCAAACGAAAGCAATGAAGCACACGTAAAATGGGCTGTTTTTCAAGAAAATAAAGGGAAATGGCAAAAAGTACTTGAAAAAGAACAAGGACGTTTTCGTTTTCAAGAAGGAGGAGTTGGAAACACTTATATTATTGTTGCTTATAGCCACGAACCAGAGCTGGACAATGCCAGTGCAATGAAAGTAAAAGTAGTTTCTGCCGAAAAACGTGAGGTTTTACGAGTAGAAATGACAGATATAAATGATAATAAACTCACTAAAGCCCTACCGTACGGACGCAAAGTAAAAGCAAAAGCCTATACCACAGGAATGGTTGGAGAAAAAATTTTATTCAAAATGTGGGAAGATGATGCAGAAGGTGGTGGACATAGCGAGGAAAACAAATATAATCTTGTCGCTCAAGCTATGGCAAAAATAGGCGAAAAAGGTCTTGCTATTGTAGAATTTACCTTAAAACCTGATTTTAAAGTAATCGCAAAGGCGCACGCTGGCAAAGGCGGCGAAGGTAAAACACACGAATACTATGTAACAGCGGTAGCAACGCTAAAATCAAACTATGTTGCAGGAAGTAATTTCAATGTATATTCACCAGAGGAAATAAAAAAAGCAGAAGAAGATCAACTAAAAGGAAATCCACCTAAAGAAAATACTCCTCCAAGCGCAGTTGAAAAAGTCAAAGTAAAACCAGATAAAATTGAAATTGATGTTCCTACTAACGTTACTAAGACTAAAGTAGAAGATTCTAAAACAGACGTTCCAAAAATAGAAGCTCTAATTGATGCCTATTTTGCTAAAGAAGAATTCACTAAGGAAACCACCGAAAAAGCAGGTAAACAGCAATATACATTTAAAAACGAGAACAAAAATATAGATAAAGACAAAATTGCTGCTATCATAAAGAAAAAAGTAGATGCAGACATAAAGAAAGATAAAAAATATTCGAAACTAGAAGATATAAAAGCTGCTTTAACTAAAACTACTTATACTAAAAATGAAGTAATATCTTTTGACGTATATAAGCTAGGGGCTAATTTTGTAAAAATCAAGAATGCCCCACTAGAAGATGAAATATATGTGGTAGCAAAAACCGTATTGCTAGATGGAAAAGAAGTAAACATTAAAATAAAAGAAAAAGAAGAAATTTTAATAGCTAAAGCTGCGGATTTACCAGTTCAAGAAGCGAAAAAAGATGGTGCAGAATTAACCACATTAAAAGCTACAGTAGAAAAAGGAGAAGCTAAAATAAAAATTAAGCTCCGCCCTAAATCTGATGAGGATTTAAAAAAGTGGAAAGAAAAACTGGCTGGAATAAAAGACGGACAGCATACATATACTTTTGGAGGTAAAAATGACACTAGTACCGATGCCAAGAAAAAATCTGTTGCTGGTGTAATTATTAAAAAAATAAAAGACGAATTAGCTAAAAATAAAAAGTTTGCTAAATCTGAGGAAATTGTTAAAGTATTGGTAAATGCCTCGTATGACAAAGGCGAAAAAATCACTTTCGACACCTACAAAGTACCGACAGAATACCTATGGCTACAAGCAGAATGCCAAGGTGATGTTAAAAAACACGAAGGTGAATTTTTGAAAAAAGAAGGGGATTATTTTGAAGTTGCAAAAAAATGTCCTAGGTGTGGAGCTAAAATAACATTAGAAGAATTTAATAAAATGTATCCAGATGTTAAAGAATTATTTTACAAAGGTTCAAATAGCCTTCAATCTACAACTATAGAGACATTCTTAAAAACTTTAAATGAAACATTTGAAGAATTTGAGATAAATACATGTATTAAAAAAGCATTTTTTTTAGCTCAAATAACAAAAGAAACTGGTTTTTTTGCAAGGATAGATGAAAATTTGTACTATACTACAGAAGAGGCACTACATAATTATTGGCCAAAAAAAAGTCACCCTAAACTATATTCCAATCCAGCTTCCTTTTTTAAAGAACCTGAGAAATTAGGAAATTATGTTTACAGAAACGTAGCTGAAAATGGAGATGAAGCAAGCGGTGATGGATTCAAATATCGAGGCAGAGGACTAATTCAAATTACAAGAAAAAAAGGATACAGAAGATTTGGTGAATTTTCTGGAAATGATTTATTAAAAAATCCCGACTTACTTTTAAGTGATTTAAAATTAATGACTCGTTCTGCGGGATGGTATTGGAAACATGGAGTTCTACTTAAAAATGGTAATGAAAAGGATTTAAATACAGTAGCCGCAACTGGAAATTTTAAAGAAACTACTAGGTTGGTTCATGGATCAACTGACGATGTTACTGCTAGAGAAACCATATTGTCTAATATCAAATCTATCTTGAAAACAGATGAATGTCAATCATCAGAAATTGGTGAAGTTGATATTGAATTTCATATTCAAAAGAATGGAGAAATCCAATATAAGATTATAAATGATAAAAGAGAAAATGCTGAATATTTTTATCATGATGCTTCAGGCAATGTGCATAATTTAGGGAAATATAAATTAAAAAAAGTTAAAGAAAATTACGGGGGATTGTATAAGGATAAATTACAGAAAGACGATGAAAATATTTATTTAATTGATATAAGAAATGTAAGACATAGTTACAAGAAAGAAAGTATTAATTTTACGATAACTGTTAATACTAATCGTTATTTTATGAATGATGTGTCCATCGCTGCCTTATTAGGAGCAATGTTAGAATGCGGCTATGATGATTATGTTTTCAATGGGTTTAGTAATGAGAAAGGTGAATCAATAGGAGGAAGTAAATCCCATAAAAACGGAATGAATGGAGATTTAAGATATTTAAGAATTGATAAAAAAGGTGGAAAGACAAATCTTTTAAGTGATAATGAAGCTGAAGGTTGGAAAGGTCTTGACGAAGAAAGACAAAATAAATTTAATGATGCTCTATATAAATTTGGTTGGAAAAGTATGCTTTCACAAAACTATGGTAAAAATGAATCTAAGATATTGAATCATTGTACTAATGATAAAGATAAAGACCATCATGACCACCTACATATTCAAGGATTTCAACCAACATTAAAAGAAATATAAAATGAATCATATATTTTACTTATCACTATTATTTCAAATTATAACTTGTAATTATAAAACCCAAAAACCTTCTGGTTTAGTAAATAGCGAATTAAATTTAAATCAAAACTCAACAACAGAATATCTCATTAATTCTGTAGATAAGAACTTAGTAGGAAAAAAAATTGTTGACACAAAAAAAATAAAACTATTAAAAGAAATTTTAATAAGTTCTTATGAAAGAGAATTTGAAAGACCTTATATGTGGGATATTTTTGTTTCTTCAAATGATAATTTACTAGAATTTTATCCATATAAAAAATTCAGAATTAACGGAATTGATATCGTGTCATATTATATAAAAATTAAATACGAAGATGGTTTATATGAGAGTATAATTCTTATAAATGAAAATTTGAATATAGAGTATAATGCTATGATTGTCTATGAAAAACTAGATTCCGAAGAAAAATATAGTAAACAAACAAAAGTTTCGGGTGATAAAGTAATATTAACTTTCAAAAAGCCAACATATACAAAAAATATGGTGTTTCAATTTACGAATGGAATTTTTTTAGATTATTTTGATGTACCTAATGTAAATAAGAAATGGAAAGATAAGGGAATTTCAAGTCTTGAATATCAACAAAAAGGGAAAACTAAAAATCATAGAAAAGAAGGATATTGGATAGAGAAAAAATATTCGATAAAATACAATAAAACTATAATAGAAGATGGCAATTATAAGAACGGATTAAAAGATGGGGAATGGAACTATTCCCCTGAAGGTCCAGTTGATATGATTAAAATTTTTAACAATGGGAAGGTTATTAAAGTTTCATATCCTTAAGTTAGAAAACTTTTATTATTTTTTGTCTAAATAAACTTTAATCTAACAGTAAAATATCATATTCAATAATTAACTTAATTTAAGCATTAAGAATATTATTATACGTTCCTTGACAAACTAAAAACTAAAAAGCAATAGGAGGCATATCCGAGATAAAAGCAGGTAAAATGGTAACATTTTACGTGACCCACTGGCATAAAAACACCCCTAAACAAGACAAAGACTTATTAAAATGGGATTTGTATGAAGTAAAAAATGGGGAATACATAAAAATAACAACCTTCAAAGAAGGGAAGCTGCAATTTTCTGAAAAAGAAATTGGCAACCACTATATTGTTGTAGGATACTTATACGAACCAGAACTGCACAATGCTAGTGCAATGAAAATTCACGTTGTACCCACAGAGAAAATGCAAATTTTGAGCGTAGAAGTACGTGACATCAATGATAACAAAATAACGAAGCCCCTCTCCTACGGACAAAAAATAAAAGTATTTGTGCGTACCACAGGATTACAAGGCGCTAAATTAAACATAGACCTCTGGGAAGATGACGAAACTGGAGGAGGACACAACGATAAAAATACTAAAGTATCCGTTGCAAGTCAGTTAGTACCTGTAGGTAAAAATGGTATTGCAACCACTGAAATGCTTATTCCAGTCAATTTTAAAAAATATGCCGAAGCACACGGCGACAATGGAAAAGAAAGCGCGGAACACGAGTATTATGTAACGGCATATCACGATGGCACGCAACGCGAAGCCAGTGGAAACATAAATTTTACCAATACTAAAACCCCTACACAACGCAAAGAAGAAACGCGAGACCACTTAGAGCAAAAACCTAAGAGAACAGAGCCAGTTCGTGGACATAGAGGAAGAGCCCGCAAAGATCCGCCTACTCCTACTCCGTCAAGAAGTACACCAGCGCCTGCATCACCACCTGCTCAACAGCAGCCTAGCCAACCTAGAGCGGTAAAAAAAGAAATTACAACTGTTTATATCACCGATGCTAATGATAAAAAAATATCAGGCACGGTAAAAAGCGGTATTGTCAAAGTACATATACTAAGCACAGGACTTGTGGGTCGAGATATACGTTTTAAATTCTATGAAGAAGACGTTACCGAAAACGAATTGGTTTTTGAACAAAAGTTTAAAATAACCAAAGATCATTTTATCGTTGATGTCACCCTAAATAAAGTTTCAGCCAATAAAGGTGATGATTATTTTGAAGGTAGCGAACAAGAGTTTTTTGTTGACATCGAAGTTTTAGACACACACGCCCATATAAAAAGCGAAACTATAAATGTAGATGTAAAGGCTATAAATATGGATGTGCCTGTTAATGTGAGTAAGACGAAGGTGGAGGTGGCTGATGTACCGGAAAGCAACAAGCCAAAAGATTGTGTTTGTAAGCAATATGATTTAACTTGGGGCGGACATCCTAATGTTAGTTGTGATTTTAGAAAAAAAGTAGTTGAGATTTCTAAACGTCAAAATTTTGACCCTAACCACTTAATGGCAGTTATGTGGGTTGAATCTGCTAAGACCTTTTCTCCTTCTAAAATTGAATTAAAAGTTATAGGGCATAAGAAAAACGGCAAACCTATAAAAGATTATGTTCCGCTAAACAAAAAAGAAGTTGAAAATTTAAGTATCAATTTCAGTGGTGCCGTTGGATTAATTCAATTTACACCAGTAGCAATTGATGAACTAAATAATTATTATAATTATAACTTAACAAAAAGGAAGTTAGCTTTAATGACACAAATCGAACAATTATTCTATGTAGAAAAATACATTGAATATTGGAAAAAAGCTAACAAAATACAATCTAAATTAACACTTGCTGATTTATATCTATTAGTTTTTTCACCTTCTAAAATGAATGGAAGTAATGATAATACAACTTTGTATAAAGAAGGAACAACATATTATAAAGCAAATTCTTCAATTGACACAGATAAGGAAAATGGTATAACAAAAAAAGAATTGGCCAAAAGAGCTTATGACTCTTTAGATGAAGGTAATAAACCTGAAAATAAAACCAAAGTTTTTTCTTGTGCTAAAACTCAAACAGACACTCTTAAAAAAACAAATTTGCCTAGTGTTTTGGATGAAATGAAGACAATTGCAGATTCACATAGACCTTATTTGCAAGAAACAAATAAAAATAGAACAGCAGATACAGAATCAGGTTGGGCAAAAATGGATTGCTCAGAATTTGTGAGTAGATACTTACATAAATTAGGAGTAACTACAAAAATCATATATATGACTACGGCAAATATGTTAAGTGAAAATAAATTTAGAAAAGTAATAGATAATAATAATATAGATTTTATAACAAAAAGTGACGAAAAAACTTTTAAACCTCAAAAAGGAGATATTTTCGTCTGGGGATACTCTAAAAACGGTTCTTGGAGTGGTCACACTGGCGTGGTATATGAATATAATAGCACTAATGATACCGTAACAATTTTAGAAGCAATTGGAAAAGGTGGGGCTGTGGGAGAAAAAAAACAAGTAAAAAATGGTGGGCATTCTGGCACTGGATGCACAAGAACTGCAATTTACGATAGATTAGGAGGCGCATTATGTGGGCACAAAGGCTGGGTTGGTTATTTTCGACCTAAAAATTACACAAAAAAATTATAATTAAATAACACTAATATGAAAAATAAAATAATTATTACTGTACTACTTTTTTTAAGTTTTGCTTGTAAAAAAGAAATTAATACAGAAAATACTTCAAGAAAAACAGATAGTATAAAAACAGAGAATGTTTCAAATGATAGTGTCAGCGATTCAATGTCAGATATAAAAAATGACTTTGATACTAAGAACTTGAAATTAATAAAGAGTCTTGACGATATATGTGCTGAAGATGATGGTGTATTCAAAAATTGTGATGAGTTATACACCAAAGATGGTTCAAATATTTTTTTCTTAATAATTCCCAAAATAGGAGCAAATAATTGGTATCAAAATAATTCAAAAAAAATAAAAGGTGAAATTTATGAAATTAACGAGCAATTATGTAAATTAGTTTTAGATAAAAAAAACAATTTAACAAGCGAGTTTGATGTTTGGGCTTTTTATATTGATAAAAAATTTACTAAAAAAATTAACTTAGATACTCCATACACTCCTATAAGCCCTAGACAAACATCTCTTTTAAAACTAATTTCATCATCACAAGAACAATGGGAAGTAATTGAAACCTTTAATGTTAAATCTGACAAAGATGAAACCAAAGAAACAGATTGGAGAAATAAAAAAATTGATGAATTCATTACTAAATCTAACTTAAAAGAAGACAATAAAACATTACCCTCTAATTGGATAGGTCAATATTCTGTATATTTTGATTATGGCAATACAGGTGGTCAAAACACTGGATGGGAATTAGATATTGATATAAATAGCACTAATATAACTGCAAAAGGAGATGGTTTTCAAATTGGTTTTGAGGATCAATTAAATTTATCTGAAATCACTCAAGATGAAATTCAGTTAAAGCATAAAAAAAACTTATCAGGTTATAAATTAGGTGAAAAAATGAATCCAGAATTTACTTTAAAGAAAATCGGTAATAAATTTTATGTAGAATCTAAATGGATTTCTTCTGATGTTAAAAACCTGAAAAGTAAAGACGGATACTTAATCGAAAAAAATAAATAAGAGTAATTCATAATAAATTCTTTCAAACGTTCCTTGACAAACTAAAAGTACCCCATATAGCTGAGAAAGATATAAGCAAAGTATATACCACCGATACAAATAATAAAGCCATCACAGGAACTGAAAAAGGAGGTATTATAAGAGTATGGATAGAAAGCACAGGACTTAAAGGAAAGCCCATACGGTTTAAACTCTACGAGCAAGACATTACCGAGAATCAATTAATTATCGATAAAAAAGATACTCTTGTCTCTGACAAGTGCTCTATAGATGTAACCTTAAACAAAGTACCAAGAAGCCTAGGCGACGATTTTTTTGAAAGTAGCGAACAAGAGTTTTTTGTTGACATCGAAGTTTTAGACACACACGCCCATATAAAAAGCGCAGTTATAGATGTAGATGTAAAAGCCCTTAAACAGGATATTCCTACTAATGTAACGAAGACTAAGGTGGAGCAACCTGATTCGCCGAAGACTAATACACAAACAAATGGTAAATGCCCTAATTGTGATAAGGACATAACCGTAGCTGAACTTAAACAAATTTTCACCAAAGCTGATGACAACAAGCTTAAACAAATTGCAGATACATACAACAAGTATATGAAACCGTTAAACATGAATACTTGATGGAACAAAGCACATTTCTTTGCACAAGCAGCAGTAGAAAGCGGACTAAGTTTTACTCTTAAAAAAGGCGAAAGCTTTGATTATTTAGCTGATGATTTATATAAAGGCAGATTAAATCCTAAAACGAATAAATATAAAATCATCTTTTCATATTTTTATAAAAATAGTGAATCTTATTTATACGGTAGAAAAGAAGAATTTAAAAACCATAAAAAAATAATTACTCAAAAAGCTAATCAAGAAATGATAGCAAACTTAGCATACGGACCAAATTCAGCTATGGGTAAAATACTAGGTAATACAGGTAAAGAAGATGGTTGGAATTTTAGAGGAAAAGGATGCATTCAGTTAACAGGACGCGGTAATTATGAAGCTGCAAATAAATATACTTTAAAATATGAAAATGTAAATATTTTGAATAATTCAGATGCCGTTGCAACTGATATAAAAATTGCTGTACTTACATCAATGGCATTCTTTGATTATAATAAAATAAATAAAATTGCAAACGGAACTAAAAATGTAAAAGGAAAAATTTGTCCAAAAGTTGGAAATGATGTAACGCTTGCTAATGGAAGAAGTAATTATAGTGAAAAACAAGAAGTTTTTGACGAAAAGACATCGAAAATATTTAAAATAGATTCTTGTAATTTCACTGAAGGTGAACAATCAAACAATAAGCCATTTATTATAAGACTGGTAAGAAAATGGCAAACAAATAATTCAACAATAGGTGAATTCACAATAGATGACACTGACATTAAAGGATATATACTAGAAGAAAAAGGTCCTGATACAACTACATCGGGTAAAGAACAAAGAATTCCCGTCGGTACTTACAATTTAGTATGGCATAACGGAACCAAATTCAAAGATGTACTCAAAGTCTATAATAGTGAAGTACCGCTATCTCGAGCAATCTTGATTCATAAAGGCAATAGTGCTGAAGATACAGAGGGCTGCCTATTACCTGGCACATCCAAAGGTGTAGATAAAGTTATAGACAGCAAAACAATGTTTGACAAAATAAAAGCTGAAGCAAAAAAAAGAGGCTTAACAAATTCTAAATTAATTATAACCGCTAATTATGAAAACTAAAATCAATTTTTTTTTAACAATAGTTATTTCATTAACTACTCACTTAATCTATTCGCAACAAAAATTAAACATTGAAAACGAAATCAAGCCGTACAAAGATTTAGGATATGTTTTATTTACAAAAAAAGAATGTGATTTGAATATGGACAAAAAAACAGATTACATAGTAATTTTAAAACCAAATAAAAATAAAATTAAAAAAGGAGAAGACACAATTAATGTTTGTGTATTTATAAATAATTCGGACAGTTATAGGCTTTATGAATGTGGGAGTATAATATACCCCCAAAACAGAAACAGTCTAGCAGAAGGATTTCAAAATCTAGCTATAAAAGATAATTATTTTACTTTTGAGCAACAATCTGGTAGTGGACAAGATTTTTTTGAAAATGATTATACAACTTTCAAATATGATATAACCAAAAAGAAAATATATTTACATAAATATGGGATTTCGAAAACTTTTACAAATAACAAAAAAGACTATACAAAAATCTATACAGTGAAAAATTTTGGAGTTATAGAATTTAGTAACTTTGAAATGAGTGAGCTAAAAGACATTTTAAATTAAATGAGAAAATCTATTAGTCTTTTAATAATTTTATTTATCATTTTTTCATGTAAAAATGATACTACTAAAACTGAATCAGTTTCAGAAAATACTCAAAATACAAATCAACAAGGAGATTATAAAAAAGTCCTTTTTACAACTAAAAATAACTATAAAGAAGACTCAAACCAACTAAGCACATTAAATCTAAACTTTGATAATTATAATCTTGAATTTAATTTATTAGAAGAAAACACTTTTATAACTACACAGTATCAAAACAAACTTGTTAAAGAACTTGAAACTGTAGATTATAATTTCACATACGATTCTGATTTTGAAACAGCTGAAAAAGAAATTTCAATTTATCATTCAGAATCTTTTAATGAAGGCATATTGATATTACCTATTGCTACGGAGGAATATGAAAGATTTTCAGTCTATAATTTCAGTAAAGATTATTTCAATTATTTAGGAAATTTAACAATTGAAAATACGAGTGAATTTGAAAAATTCAATAAAACTAATAATATACCATTGCAATCACAGGATTTTACAATTGTAAATAATCAAGGTATATATTCATTCACTAAAAAGTTATCATCAAATGTTATATTAACTTACAAGTTGGAAAAAGAGACAATAAACTCAAATAAATCATTAATCGATAAAATTAAAAGTTTAAAATCTTCAAACAATCCAAACAAAAATGATTTAAGCAAATTCAATCTAATCGACTCTAAAACGAATGATTTTGACAATAATGGTATAAATGATAAAATTGAAATTTTTGACAATAAGCGAGATTTCACCTCAGATGATGAAACCACTAAGAAATGTCCTATTATAGTTAACATGAACGATGGTAAAACATTGTTTGAGAACCCTAATATTTTCAGAAATGATTCTTTTGATAAATTCAAAAAAATTGATTGCAAAGATGGTTATTTTACAGTTATTTTATTTAATGAAGTTCCAGACAGTAGCATCTATGAAAAATATTTAACTTTCAAATTTGATAATACCACAAAAAAATTCTTTCTTACAAAATATACTTTTTTAGACTTAGAGACTAATAAACGAATTGATAAAACCGAAAAGAATTTTGGAAAAATAGATTTTGAAAGTTTAGACCTAGATAATCTAAAATAATTTAAGTTCATTTGTATTACAAATTTAAAAAAAACGGCATTGAGCCGTTTTTTTAAACCATTAGTAAAACCATCACATCAAAATGAAGCAACTAATCTGGATAATTCTTAGTTCTGGTTTCTTGTTAGTAAGCTGTAAAAAAGAAACAAATCAGAATATTGTTTTAGATCAAAAAACACAAACAGATTCAACAAAACTAGTTGATAAAAACCAAAACCAAAAGATAGTTTCGGATTGTGGACAGCTCGTCTATGAAATTGTTTCATCAACCAATTTAATTAAAGAATATAAAAATTATTTTACAAGAATAGAAAGTAACGATGGTCAAAAAATTAAAATCCAAGTTTATGTTGAGAATGATATTTCTGAAAACCCTAAAAACAAACAAATAGTAGAAAGCACCATTGCTTGGCTTGAATTATTTCCAAATGAAAAAAAATTAAACAATATATCTTCCGACCCTGAAAACCCTAAATCTGTAGAATTTAATACATCTTTGTTAGATGACAATTTTTTTGCAGTCTGCGAAGTAAAGAAAAATATTGTTCAAGACATATCTGCGACAGCAACTTTACCTTTTGACTATTCAGATTATTATAAAAAATGCATTTTTGAGCCCGAAGAAAATTTTTGTCAAGAACATTTTCAAGTTGTAATGTTGAGTACAAATAAATCTTTGTTGAATATTTTATCTACAAACAAATATAAACTTCCTAGTAGCTATAGCTATTTACCAAAATTTGAAGAAATTCAACCAGTTATTTTGTATTTTGACGAATCCGATGATTTGTCAACTATTGATTTAATAACTATAAAAGATAATAAGATTATATCTAGCTTAAAAATATCTTCTAACGAAAACAATATGTTATTAGATTTTATTATACAAAAAGATTACTCTATAGAACTATTTAGACATAAAAATTTATTGGAAAAAAGAATTCCATACAAAAAATACAAAATTGATTCTAATGGAATTATAAATCCAAAATAAAATATAAACTAGTGAGAACCATTTTTATCACAATTCTATTCCTTTTTTTATTTAGTTGTAAAGAAAATACAACTGACACAAAAGACACAAACACCAGTATCGCTAACGACAGCATTGTAACTAACAATTCTACCTCATCTAGCGAAACAAAGACAAATTCTAACGAATCCTTTACCATTGATTGTGGTTCAGGTTGTGCTATGACATATAATGAAGTCTCAAGAAAAGAAAATAAAAATTCTGTCGAAATAAAATATAACGTCATTCAATATATAAATGAAAACCCACAAGATGAATACTCAGAAACTTATATCTTTGAAAGTGATGAGAATGAACTACTGAAAAGCTTTCATCTTAGTACAAATTCAGAAAATATTCTAAATGATGATAGTTCATTATTAAAAAATGAACTATCTAAAATAGGAGCTAAAATATTTACAAAAGGTATCGCAAAAAACAACTCATCAAATACTTTAGAAATTGTAAATGAGAAAGGTCCATACAATTTAATTGCTGTGCCTTTTGACTTAAAGAAATATATGAACGATTTACCTAACGAAATCAAAAACAGTTACACTCCTTCAACCAAACTAATTGATTACTTAGTCTCAAAAGGGTACGAAGGAGAAAACTACAAATGTTTCTTCTTAAATACTGACGAAAAATCAAAAAAGATTATAACTTCCATAACAAGAGGAGATTCAGAGTATTTTGTTTCAATTACTGTCTCAGATAATAAGTTTTCTACCTTTAGTGAAATTGGAAGTATAGGAGAAGAAACAAAATATTTTAAGATAGATAAAAATTATACTGTTGCTAAATATTAACTTTAGATTGACTGGATTTTCTATATTAAACCTTTTGAAGTTACTGGTATTTCACAGGCATATACAAAACTAAAAAACCAATGAAAAAATTCATTTATCTAGCGTTAATAATTGCGTGTTTTTCTTGCAAAAAAGATAATGATACAACAAATAATTCCAACGATTCAAATAAGGAAGACACATCTAAACTTAATAATCAAGAAAGTAACAGTTTAGAAAATCAAGAAAGTTCGATTGAATTTGGAAATTTATTTAATGAAGGTACAATAATCAAGTTTACACCAAAAGATTTAGAAAACCCAAAAGATGAGGAAGAAATAAAATTCAAGGAAAAACTAGCAAGTTTTGAGAAAGAACATTTAAAAAAAGAAGATTTCGAAAATGACAATTTATTGAATTTGGTCAATAATGAAACTTTTGAAAACAGTGAATACTTCATTAATAGTGAATGGCTTAATTATTTTATCGAAAAATATTCAATAAATAACAAACTTAAAGAAATTATGATTGCGGCAATTAATCAAGAAGATTATAATGCAGTAAAAATAATTCTAAAAACTGGTTATATTGTTTCAATTGATGAAGTCAAATTATCTACAGAGGTTTTATCAAATACTTTAGCTAATTTAGAAATTAACAAAAATAGAAAAGGTCTTGATGAAAATGGTGAAACTATATTTTATAATGATTCAAAATCAAAATCAAAACAAATAAATGAACTTCTCAAGAAAAAATACAATTATTTTATATTTGACAAAGATGGACAATGTAATTTGAGAGATGATGAATTTTCTAATTCTTACGTAAAAGGTCAAGTTAAATCTGGTGAACATATAGACATAATAAATAATGAAAATCAAGATTGGTTATACATAAAAACAAAAGACAACAAAGAAGGCTATGTTCACAAATCTAGAATTGTATCAAAATAAATAAAAACGGCATTATATCCGTTTTTTTTCTCCACATTCCTTGACAAACTAAAAAACTTCAAAGTAGAAAAACTAAACTCTCTGAAAAGAAATTAGCAAACGCCTATATCGACTACTAAAGTTACCCTAGCGATTGTTATGGCTATTATCATTATTGTGTTACTTGTTTTTGTTTCTTCGCAGGGTTGAGGTTTGAGGAGCGGATTATATATGTTTTTAGAAAAGTTAGTCAGAGAAAAGCCTCTTATGTACAGATATTAATTAAAGAGGTTTTGTTTATTTTTCATTATTATTCTTAGTTTTGTAAAAGTTACTTTTTAATAAAAGTATTGTATCTATCAAAATCAACAAATGGAATACTTAAGTTTTTTTTCAAATTTAGGATTTAACTTCAATCAAGATTTGAAGATTAAATTAATTGAAATTGAAAAAAATCCAACACTTTCAAATAAGCTTAAGGATTCTATATTATATTATAAATCACCACAAAACACTAATACTTCTTTTTATTTGATTACTTCTGTTTTAGAAAAAAATGAAATTCAAGAAGTTAGGAAATATATTTGGAATAAAAATGATGCTAACTTAATATTCTGTTTTTCTGATGAAGAAACTTTAGAATTACTTTATGCTAAATATTCCCCCAAAGTATCCTATAACGACAGTAAATTAGATACATTCTCAACAACTGTTAAGGATTTAAATAAATTAGATCAGATTAAAAGATGGAAATTTGATAGTGGGGTGTTTTGGACAAATTATCATAAATTTATAGTTAAATCAAAACATAAAAGCATTGATAAAGAATTAGTTTCTACTCTAAATACTCTAAAAGATAAACTATATAAAGCATTATTGACCTTAATTTCTGAAGAGGAGAAACGAGATGAAGTAGTTCAAGCATTAATAGACAGAACATTATATATTAAATATCTTGAAGATAATCATATCATAAATTCTCATTTTTATGGTCATTATTTTAATAATGCAGAACTTAATTATGAGAAGTTATTAATTAATAATTCTATAGAAGACTTAAATATATTATTTGAAAGAATTCACGCGATTTTCAATAATAATTTATTTATAACTCCTATTATTGAAAATGCTTTTTTGACAAACGAAGTTTGTAACTTGATTGCCACATCATTTAGTGCAGATTTAAACGTAGGTCAATTAAGACTTTTTGATTTTCAATTTGACGTTTTACCAGTAGAATTTATAAGTTATATTTATGAGGTTTTCTTATCAGATAAACAAAAAGAAAACGGAATTTATTATACCCCAAAAAAGTTAGCCCAACTGGTTGTTGACGATGTCATAAATGAAGACCGAATAGGTTCTATTTTGGATCCTTCTTGTGGTTCTGGAATGTTCCTAATTGTAGGTTATCAAAGACTTTTGGAAATTGCAAAAAAACAGAAATTAGAACCCGAGGACAGTATAGGCAAAATTAGATATAGAACACAACTTTTGTCTGAAAACATTTTCGGGATAGAGAAACAATTAACAGCTCAACGATTTACTTTTTTTTCTCTCTCATTACAAATATTTGAGGGTATTAATCCCATAGATATTAAAGAATATATAGCTAATGAACTACAACAAAAAGGAAGAGTAGAACTATTTTCTGAATTTTCTTTTTTTGATAACATAAAATATGCAAATGCACTTAGTATCTCTGGAGATCCATTTAAGCAAAAACATTTTTCCTATTTGTTAGGCAACCCCCCGTTTTTTAAAATTCCTAATACAGATGAATATAGAGAGGAAATCTCTTTTTTAAATTCATACGAAGTAAATAAGGTAAATGAGGAGACAAAAATTATTGCTAAAAATATTGTTGGCACATCTCAAATTTCTCAATGTTTCTTTATTAAAATAAAAGATTGGAGTAATCAGGAGACTAGATTTGGTTTTGTCTCTAATAGTTCTAATTTTTACAATGATAAATCTGAGGATTTTCAAGAATACTTCTATTCCAATTATGGAATTGAAAAAATCTACGACCTTTCAAGAGTTAAAAAAATTTTGTTTGAAAAAGCGAATGAGAGTGTTGTTGTACTAATTTTTACTAATGATTTTAATAACAATACTACAGAATATTATCCTGTAGATTTAGGTTTATTTTCAGAAAAACCATTCGAATTATTAATTATTCAAGAGGATAAAGTAGTAGAAATTGAACAAAAAAAATTTATAGTTAAAGAAATTAAACTAAGAGATTTTTTGGTAGGCAATTTATTTGATATTAATCTAACAGAAAAACTAGGAGTCAATAAGAAACTTATTGATTCTTACCAATCAATTGGTCGTGGCTTTCAAATCTGGGGAGAGACTGCTAGAAAAAAAGAATTTGGTATTACAAAAGAAATGTGGAGAAGTTTTGACGAACAAATCAAAGAAACTTACTTAAATACCTTTATTAACAAATATTTCAGCCACTATGAAGATGAAATATTCAACAAAGCCTATATAAAACCATCTAATCTAAAACCTTTTGTCAAATTGCCAAGTCAAAAATTCATTAGTGTTTTAAACAACTTTGAAAGACCTATTAGTAATAAAGAAACTTACTTAGGTCCAAAATTGATGTTTACTAGAATAGGAAGTAAGTTAAATTGTGTTTATTCTTATGATGAGGACTATTTTGATTTTTCAATTTACACAATTAAACTTAAAGATAAAAATCTGTATTATTTATTTCAGGCTATTTTAAACTCTAATACAATTGAATTTTATTTAGATTTTTACCTTAGGAAAAGAGTATTTGATTCTTTTTCAAGAATTGGTAATGAAGATATATTAAATATTCCTATCCCAAAAAATTTAGACCCAGATTTAGTCACTCAAATTTCAAATATCAGTAAAGATTTAACTGAAGGAAAGTTTGACTATTCAGAAAAAGAAGAAGAACTAAACGAACTTATTTATGAATTATATGAGTTGTCATATTGGGAAAAACAAAGAATTAAAGATTATTTTTTACCTAAAGAACGTATTGGAAAAAAGAAAAATAAATTATACAATTATAAAACTACTGTAAATGAAGTGTTGAGTTTTTATCTTAAAAACCACATTACTATAGAAGAAACTCCAGCAGATTTTAATTTAATTGTTCTGAAAATATCTTTAAATAACAATTCGTGTAATACTCAATCAGATAAAATGAAGAAATTTATTTTAAATGAAATTTTTGAACACAATCCCAATGGTAATTTTTTAGCTAGTCAAGAAAAAATTTATGGTAATGATTGTGTTTATATTATCAAAGAAGATACAAACAAAAACTGGACAGAAACAAAAGCATTTGAAGATGGTCAAGATATAATAAAGCATTTAATACATAGTGAGAATGGAGAGAGAATACATTAAGATTACACAACCTTCTCCATTACCAGATTACACCACTCATTTAAAAGAATTAGACGATGAGTTTTGGAAAAAATGGGTATTTTATCATCTCCTTCATTTTTATCAAAATTATGATACATCCGAATTAATAAAAAAAATAGAAACGGAAAGAAAAAAAACAAAATCTGATATTGAAGATCTAATTGCGGTTTTTATAAGAAATTATTTTAGAAAAAATAGAGTTATAGAACTTCAAGGCTTTAAAGTTGTTGGTGGTGTTAATAATGACCTTGATGTCAAAGGTTTGTATGATATTTCATTTTTACATAGTTATTGGAATAAAGATTTTCATTTTGAATGTAAAAATTTAGATAACAACAAAGACTTAGTGAATAAATATGTTTATTATAACAAGGGACATTTTGAATACGATGGTGGTGTTTTTCGCTATTTTAATGGGAAATATTCTCAAGATATAGACTTTGGTGGTATGATAGGTTTTGTTTTGAAAGGTAATGTTTTAGAATTAAAAAATAAAATCATTGAGAAATTAGAAGAAAAGTTTGCGATATCTCCTGAAGGTGATTTACAAAGTATTGATAACAATTCTATCAATGAAAACGAATTTACTTTTGATAGTATTCACAATAGAAAAGATAGACATTTTAAAATTCACCATTTATTGTTTGATTTTACTTAACATCTTTTATAATTACAAATACAGTTTTAAATCTGTTAGAGTCTGAAATAAAAATAATGGAAATTAAATGTAAAAATATTTCATTCAAAAGCAAAAGGACAAGCCACACGCTTGTCCTTTTGTATAAGGTATTGTAAATATAAAACGATTAGTTTTTCTTTTTCTGCGGTCTGAAAGGGAATGTCCAGCTCAAGAATGGGTTTATTTTTCTAGTTTGAATCCAGATTCTTCCTTTTCCCTGAAATCTACATACTAATCCTTCTCCTGAAAAGAAAAGTGATTTGTAACCGCCCACTTTGGTTACATCATACGTTAAACCTTCGGTAAAGGCTACAATATGACCAGTGTCTATTACATAGCCATCTTCTACATCGATAGGAATGATTCCTCCATAGGAGTTGAACCAAAGATCACCATCGCCAGAACATTTGATTAAGAATAAATTTTCGCCTGAGAAGAAACCTTTTATCAAACCTTGAAATTTAGATTCAATAGTGATATTTTCTGAGGAAGCTAAAAAGGCACTATTCTGAATATAGATAGTTTCATTGTTCAGATAAATGTGTTCTACGTCACCTGGACAAGCGGGTGCTAATTGAATATCTCCTGATCCGTTTTTTGCCGTGAATTCATTTATAAATAATGACTCACCTGTTAAAAATCTTGAAAATCCACCTTTAAGAGTTGTTTTCATTTCAAGATTAGTATCCATAGTGGCCATAGCACTAGCTTCTACTTTTAATTTTTCTCCTGATGGTATATTGATGGTTACAAAACCAAAATCTGGTTTGCAGTCCATTTTGAATTTGAATCCTTTATTTTGCGTTTCCATAAATATTATCTTGGTTTAAGTTTAGGTCCTAGGACTGCTCCAAATGATGACGTGTTATGAGATTGTACCCATATTGTTCCTTGACCTTTAAATTTACATACTAATCCTTCTCCTCCTAAAAATGAACTTATCCAGCTTTTGCCAGCTTTTGTAAGTGTAAAATTTAGGTGTTCTTCAAAAGCTACAATATGTCCTGTGTCCACTATGTATTCGCCATCAATTTGGATAGGATAAATAGCACCAAAAGAATTGATAACCACGGTTCCTTGCCCTTTGATAGCTAACCAAAAAAGTCCTTCCTTAGAAATTAAATTTTTAAATCCTTGAAAACTCATATCGATGGTAATGTCTGGCGAACTTGCTACATAAGAACCTCCTTGAACGATGATTCCTTCTCCACGAAGTTCTTTGACCATCATATCACCAGCTAGTGTAGTACTCAAAAAAACGGTTCCGCCTTCGTTTCCTGCTTTATAATGATTTAAGAAAAAGCTCTCCCCAGATAACATTCTTTTTAGCCCTTTTAAAAAACCTCCAGACTTTTTTTGATGGGTTGAGGTTGTCATTGTCATACTTGGAGTCATTGCTATCATTGATCCCGCTTCGGCAGTAAATTCTTCACCCGGTTTCAATTTTATTACAGCCGCAGTTGAACTTGGTCTCATTTGTAAATCAACATTTAATGTAGTTGATTTTCCTTGTGTTTCTATATTTAATGTATCCATTGTAAGCAATTATATTTGTCTATTAATCCAAGAAACTAATCCTGAAACATTTCTTGTTTGGATATATATTTTTCCTTTTCCTTCTACTCTAGTAACAAAGCCTTCACCACCAAAGAAACTACTAAAAATACCTCCTGATAATTGTGGTTTAAGTTTCATTCCTGGTTCATATGCCACAAGATGCCCTGTGTCAACGATATATTCGCCATCAATTTCTTTTTCTAGGATACCGCCATAAGCACCAAAAATTACTCTTCCTGTTCCTGAAACTACTAATTTGAATAAGCCTTCGCCTCCAATTAGTGAACCTAAACCAGCCCATTTTACGCTTAGTTTTACGCCTTTTTCTGAGGCAATATAGGCTCCTCTTTGAATGCAGTAACTTTGGGTACCGTTTAATTCTTTAATCTCTATATCACCTGGTGTAGATTGAGTTAAATGTAACGAAAGTTTTTTGCTGGTATTGTTAGTAAAATGGTTAATGAAAAGACTTTCACCACCCAAGAATTTTTTTGCTAATCCAACAAAAAATCCCCCATTGAACTTAGCATCTAAATCTAGTTCTGCCGACATACTAGACATCGCATCTGATTCTGCAATGATGGTCTCTCCCGGTTCGAGTTCGACCATCACATAAGCAAAAGCAGGTTTTCCTTCTGTTTTAATTTTCATTAGTTATTTTAAATTTAAAAGTTTTGCTTTAAAGTCATTAAACGTGTTAGGTAATAAGGGATATTGGGTTTTATCTTCTTTTTGTTTTTCTTTTAATTTTTCAATACGCGTTTTTGTGTCAGGATGTGTAGATAGGAAAGACAAATCAATTTCTTTAACCGAAGTAGAATCTAAAATTGTTTTTTCTTCTTTCTCTAAAGTTTTAAAGAATGATATTAATCCTGCTGGATTTATTTTGGCATTTATTAGATATTGTCTTCCTGTTTCATCAGCTTCTATTTCAAAATCCCTACTGTTAGACAATGAGGCTAATTCGCCACCCATATTGATAAATGTTCCTGCTATGGCACTTACGTCTCCAACGGTAGCTGATAAAATGGCAAAAATCCCTAAATTATTGAGGATTCCTCGTATGTGATGACGTCTAGTAACGTGTGAAAGCTCGTGACTGAGCACACCCATAACTTCTTCCCAAGATTTAGCATTTTGTATTAAGCCTGTTTGAATAATTACTTTTCCACCAGGAAGTGCAAATGCATTGATGGTTGGGTCTTTGACGAAATATAAATCTACTTTATAACCTTCTTTTTCAATTTGGTTAAATAAAGGTTTAGCTACTTTTATAAATTCATTTTTTAAAGAATCATTTTTTATAAAATGATATTGTAATGACAAGGTGTTAAATAGTTTGTCGCCAGCCTTTTTTTCCCAAGAAACAGGTACTTGATTAGCAATACCTTCCACCATTTTATCTTTTAAGAGATAGAGCGAACCTATAAATAATCCAAATATGATTAAAGCAATTATGATTCCTCTAAGTGTTCCATTTAAAGCACTTTTTGATTTTTTGATTTCCTGTTTGAATTTGTTATTTGATACTAGGATGCTATCTTTTAAAATAGATTTATCGGAAGTATAAATAGAAATCGAATTTACAGTTGAATCAGAAAAAAAGATAAATCTATTAGAGGCACCTCCAGCATTAATAGATAAATTAGTAAAACCTATATGATGATTAATTGCACCAGATTCAAAAAAAATTCCATTAGTTTTAATCTGTAAGTTCCCTGAAACTCTTCCGCCAGTAACTCCTGGATGTATTAATATTGCTTCGTATGTGTTCAATTTTTTCTGTTTTGAACAAAAATAGGAAAAGATTATGTAGAATCTATTTTTTAAATATAATAATCAGGGCATTCGCTTTAATAAAAATTAAAAAAATAACCACAGATTCACAGATTTTAGAATCATTTTTCAAGTAAATTAATTTTTAAATTATCCGCTTTGCGGAAATAAATATTACAAATTAATATTTTATAAGTTATTTTAATCTGTGAATCTGTGGTTGTTTTTTAAATGCGGATGCCGTGTATAATAATAGTAACTAATACCCAAATTTTTGAAACTCCCAGTTTAATGTTGAAAATACTATCAATTCGTTTGTTAGCACTGGCAAACTCACAATCATTTTGAGTGTTTCTTGTGCCATCATTGTGCCTATAATGCCAGGTAACGAACTAATTACTCCATTTAATGAGCAATCGGGAACTTCTTCAGGGCTGGGTGAATCTGGAAACAAATCTCGAAGTTCTTTGCTTCCGTTGTGATTAAATACTGCTATTTGCCCTTCAAACTTAAAAATACTTCCATAAACTAATGGCTTACCTAATTGTACACAAACATCGTTTACTAGATACCGAGTATTAAAATTGTCGCAGCCATCTACAATAATATCAAAGTTTTCAAATAGGGAAGAAGCATTCCCAAGGGTTAGCTTTTGGTTAAATACCCGAATTTCTACTAATGGATTTAGTTTTTCAAGCGCAATCTTTGCTTGATTGACTTTAGGTAAATCAATATCCGCTTCGGTATAAAGGATTTGGCGATGTAAGTTATGCAATGCCACCTTGTCAAAATCCACTACACCTAGCGTTCCAACCCCAGCCGAAGTGAGGTATTGCAAAATGGGACATCCTAAGCCACCCGCACCAATGACAAGTACTTTAGCATTTTTTATTTTTAACTGACCTTCTTCTCCTATTTCAGGCACAAGAAGATGTTTAGAATAACGTAAATAATCTGATATCGTAAGCATAAATAATATTTCGCTCCGCTTGGGTTTTTAAAATTGGTTACTGAACGGACACTGAGTGTCACACTGAGCTTGTCGAAGTGGCTCTCGAAGTGTCGAAGTACCATCATCCATCTTCCATCATCCATCTTCCATCATCCATCTTCCATCACCCAAAGGTTACTGAGCTTGTCGAAGTACCATCTTCCATCTTCCATCTTCCATCATCCATCTTCCAGCCCAAATTCTAAATTCTAACCTCTAACTTCTGATTTCTAAATGCCCTATCCCAGTCCTTCCAAATAGGTTGATAACCCTTTTCACTAATCAACTGCGCAATTTCAGCCACGGGTCGTTCATCGCTAATTTCAAATTGTTCCAAAGTTTGTGGATCGACAACATAACCACCTGGATTAGTCTTAGATCCAGCACTCATTGTGGTAACGCCAATAGGAATAATATGATTCCGAAAATGTTCATTTTCACGTGTAGAAATCGAAATTTCAAGATCTTCATTCCAAATGCGGTAGGCACAAATGAGTTGGAGTAAATCTTTATCCTCCATTATAAAATTGGGTTCAATAATACCTTCTGCTGGTCGGAGGCGTGGAAAAGAAACCGAATATTTACTCTTCCAATACGTCTTTTGTAAATAATCAATATGTAAAGCATTAAAAAAGCTATCTACTCGCCAATCTTCTAGTCCTAACAAAACACCCAATCCTATTTTATGAATACCCGCTTTACCAACACGATCTGGCGTTTCTAATCTAAAATCGAAATTGGATTTTTTTCCTTTAGGATGGTATTGTTTATAAACTTCTTTATGATAGGTTTCCTGATATACTAATACAGAATATACACCTGCTTGATGTAATTGTTCGTATTCTTCTTGTGAAAGCGGTTGTACTTCAACAGAAATATTCGCAAAATCGTTTTTAATGACTTCAATAGCATTTAGGAAATAACCAATATGAACGGTATAATTAGCTTCACCCGTTACCAACAAAACGTGATCATAGCCCATAGCTTTTAGTGCTTCTACTTCCTGCCGAATTTCACTATCTGAAAGTGTTTTTCTTTTGATTTTATTGTCAAGGCTAAAACCACAATAGGTGCAAATATTTTGGCACTCGTTACTCAAATACATAGGTGCATAGAGCTGAATGGTTTTCCCAAAGCGTTTTTGCGTGAGTTGATGAGCCAGTTGCGCCATAGATTCTAAATACTCTTGAGCTAGAGGAGATAAAAGCACCAGAAAATCCTCGACGGTTCGTTTAGGTTTACGCAAAACGTTTTCTATATCACGATGTGTTACCGAAGCAATTCGGTTAGCAACAGTTTCCCAAGAATAGTTTTCAAATACAGTTTTAAAGGTCATAATTTTTAGTTTTTAAACCTGTCAGGTCTTTAAAACCTGACAGGTTTCGGACTTATAAAAACGACGTTAACGGACTAGAGGCTTCGGCTTGTGCTAGCGGATTGGCTAACTGGGCTTCAAAGGCTCTTCGTCCTGCAATAACGGCTTCTTTAAATGCTTGTGCCATAGCTACTGGATTTCCAGCTACGGCAATTGCGGTGTTGACTAACACAGCATCGGCGCCTAATTCCATTGCTTTCGCAGCATCAGACGGTGCACCTATCCCTGCATCAATAATTACAGGTACTTTGCTTTGTTCAATGATAATTTCTAAAAAATCGATAGTTCGTAGTCCTTTGTTACTTCCTATGGGAGAACCTAAAGGCATAACAGCAGCTGTTCCCACTTCTTCAAGTAACTTACATAAAACGGGGTCGGCGTGAATGTAAGGATAGACTTCAAACCCTAGTTTAGCAAGTTCTTCTGTAGCTTTTAAGGTTTCTATTGGGTCAGGAAGTAAATATTTTGGATCAGGATGAATTTCGAGTTTTACTAAATTCGTTTCCATCGCTTCACGAGCTAATTGGGCTGCGAAAACAGCTTCTTTAGCATTTCTTGCTCCAGAAGTATTGGGTAACAATTGAATATGCGAATGGTTGAGGTGCGAGAGAATGGCATCGGTTTCGGTTTCAAAATCGACTCTTTTTAAGGCTACCGTTACTAATTCAGAACCAGAGGCTAAAATAGCTTCTTCCATTATTTGGCTAGAACCAAATTTTCCAGTGCCAACAAACAATCGGGAGCTAAATATGGTATTTCCTATTTTAAGCATACGTATAAAGTGTTTCGTTGAGTTGTTTTACAAGATGAGTAGGTTGTGAAGCATTACAAATTAAACCAGAAACGGCTATGCCATAGACTCCAATTTCTAATAATTTAGGAAGATCCTTTTCTTCAATTCCACCTATCGCAAAAATGGGTTTCGATAGATTGATTTTAGGAAGTTTCTCAATTATCGATTGGTATCCTTCAAATCCTAAAATGGGGCTTAATTTTTCTTTGGTGCTTGTATATCTAAGCGGTCCTAAACCTATATAGTCACATTTTTCTGAAATACGTTGAAAGACATCTTCAAGGGTATTTGCAGTACCACCTATTACTTTGGCAATGCCTAATAAATTTCTGGCTTCTTCAATACTTCCATCAGTTAGTCCTAAATGCAAACCGTTTGCATCTATGGCCTTTGCAATGGTTTGGTAATCATTAATAGTCAATAAAGCATTGTATTGATCTGTTTCTTTTTTTATTTTTTCTGCCAATCGAAATACTTCTATTTCGGGCACATTTTTATAACGTAATTGTACCCATTCAATTCCAGCATCAAGTGCTTTTTGAATAGAATTTAATTGGGCTTCGCTAGAAGTTCCTTGCGATATAAATTGAATTTTAGGTAACATAGTAGGCTAATAAATTGGTGTTTGTGTTTAATGTTTGTTCTATAAATTGTTTGGCTTTTTTACAACTTTCTTGAAGCGATTCCCCTAAAGCCAGTTGTGCCGTAATTGCAGAGGATAAAATACAACCCGAACCGTGTTTGGGATATATTTTGTTGGTAGATGGTCTTAAAATATTGATTTCATCATCAACCATTAAATAATCTGTTCCTAGATTGGATTGATTATGCCCGCCTTTCCATAAAACCGCAGTATGTTGCGCTAATTGTTGAGCTTTTTCTTGCGGAGTTATAGTCTGAAGAACTAAGATTTCAATTTCATTATGATTAGGAGTAATGAGGTCAACTTGTTCTAAAATAGATGGTAAACTATCGTAAATAAGCGGAGTGAATTCATAATTTGCTGTCGCTTTTAATACAGGATCCCAAACAATTTTTGCCTTTGGCCACAAAAGTTTTATGGTTTTTATATAAGTATCCAATGTTTCTAAGCTCGGAATAATTCCAATTTTCACAGCTTGTACCTCATACTGTTTAGCAAGATGATTAAGACTATCAATTACCCAATAAGTGTCCATCCACTCCATTTTGAGAAACCTATCTTCTGTTTGAATAGTATTTCCAGTAATCACGGCTAATCCGTACACCTGATGCATTTCAAATGTTTTAACATCGGCAAGAACACCCGCTCCAGCCGAAGGATCAAAGCCTGCTAAGCTGAGTACAAAAGGACGATGTTTTGACATTTTTTCCATTGTTCTATAGGATTAGGATGTAACCAAATGGCACCTAGCAAGGCAACCGAGTTAAAATATGGAAGTATTTCAGATATATTTTTTTCTGAAATTCCTCCCAAAGCTATAAGTTGGGTGTTAAAATTTGTACGTTGAGCAATTTGATGAAGAATCTCAGGATTTTGATAATTAGCTTTCGAAATACTTGGAAATATTGGACTCAAAAAGGCATAATGATAAGCCGAATCAAGTTCATTAAATTCTGAAATACTATGCGTTGAGGTGGATAAACTTTTTGTGTTTTTTACTATCGAATTTCTATTTTGACTACTTTGATGGATGCCTTTCAAATCGTATTCATTTACTAATTCAGGATAATATACCACACAAAATGGATGAAAAGAAGTGTCAATTTTTTCTAAATACACTTTTATATCTTTTAAAGTGTAATTAGGTTTTCTGATATGAAAATGAGTAAGCCCTGCCTCAAATAACTGATGCAGGGTTTGGATTTCATTTTCTATAATATGTTCTGTTGATAGTAGAATCATTTTTTTGGTTCACTAAGTTTCACAAAGTTCTTACACAGAGTCACACAAAGTTTTCTTTTTCAGTTCGCTTCGCTTGTATTACAAAGTTTTTCACAGAGTTTATTTCTTTAGTTCGCTTCGCTCGTATTACAAAGTTTTTACACGGAGTCACACAAAGTTTACATAGATTTTGTGTATCTCTGGGTTTCTTTGTGCATCTCTGTGGAATAATAACTAGACATAAATCTCTTTACCATTTTCAATAAATTCTTCCGATTTAGCTTTAAGTCCTTCTTCGACAGCCGTATCTCTGATTTCTTGTGAAATTTTCATCGAACAGAATTTAGGACCACACATCGAGCAGAAGTGAGCTACTTTAGCCGCATCAGCAGGAAGTGTTTCATCGTGGAATTCACGTGCTGTATCAGGATCTAACGAAAGATTGAATTGATCTTCCCAACGGAATTCAAATCGGGCTTTACTTAAAGCATTATCACGATATTGCGCTCCAGGGTGACCTTTTGCTAAATCGGCTGCATGGGCTGCAATTTTGTAGGTGATTACTCCGTCTTTTACGTCTTTTTTATTCGGAAGACCCAAATGTTCTTTTGGTGTTACATAACATAACATCGCACAACCAAACCAACCAATCATAGCTGCTCCAATTCCCGATGTGATATGATCGTAACCTGGCGCAATATCGGTAGTTAATGGGCCTAAGGTATAAAAAGGAGCTTCAGAACAACATTCCAATTGTTTTTCCATATTTTCCTTAATCAAATGCATAGGTACGTGACCAGGACCTTCAATAAATACTTGGACATCGTGTTTCCAAGCAATTTTTGTCAATTCACCCAAGGTTTCTAATTCGGCAAATTGTGCAGCATCATTGGCATCAGCAATCGATCCAGGACGTAAGCCGTCACCCAAAGAAAAGGCTACATCATACTGTTTTAATATTTGGCAAATGTCTTCAAAATGTGTGTATAAGAAATTTTCTTTGTGATGAAATAAACACCATTTTGCCATAATAGAACCCCCACGAGAAACAATTCCGGTTACCCTATTCGCCGTCAAATGAATATAACACAATAAAACCCCAGCATGGATGGTAAAATAGGAAACCCCTTGTTCACATTGTTCTATTAAAGTATCACGGAAAATTTCCCAAGTCAAGTCTTCAGCCACACCTTTTACTTTTTCTAAGGCTTGGTAAATAGGAACAGTCCCTATAGGCACAGGTGAATTTCTGATAATCCATTCGCGGGTTTCGTGTATGTTTTTACCAGTTGATAAATCCATAATGGTATCAGCTCCCCAATGACAAGCCCAAACGGCTTTTTCAACTTCTTCTTCAATACTTGAAGTTACCGCAGAGTTACCAATATTCGCATTAATTTTTACCAAAAAGTTACGCCCTATAATCATAGGTTCGCTTTCAGGATGATTGATATTATTTGGAATTACTGCTCTTCCAGCAGCTACTTCACTGCGAACAAATTCGGCTGTAATTTTTCCTTTAGGAGTTCTTGCGCCAAAACTTTCCCCAGTATGCTGATGACACATTGCTCTTTGTGCTGTTTCTAATTGTTCAAAACGTTGGTTTTCGCGGATAGCAATGTATTCCATTTCAGGAGTGATTATGCCTTGTTTCGCGTAGTATAGCTGGGTTACATTAGCACCTTCTTTGGCACGTTTAGGTTGGTGAAGATATTCAAAACGCAAATGATCTAATTTTTCATCGGCTAAACGTTGTTTACCATATTCAGAACTTAATTCATCTAAAATTTCGACATCATTTCTATCTAAAATCCATTGTTCACGCAGACGAGGTAATCCTTTGCGGACATCAATTTCGATACTAGAATCTGTATAAGCACCAGAAGTATCATAAACCGTTACTGGCGGATTTTGTTCTACTTGTCCGTTTGTTAGTTTAGTATCTGACAACGTTATTTCACGCATCGCAACTTGAATGTCGTGTATTTCTCCTTGTATGTACACCTTTTTCGAATTAGGAAAAGGTGCTCTTGTGATAGTATGTTCCATATTTTTTTAGTTTTAAGTTTTTCAGGTTTAAAGTTTAAAGTTTGAGGTTTCAAGTCTCATAAAATAAGTTTACAGAAAGGTTAGTTGAAAACTTTATTAACGAGTAGATTTATTAGACTACAGTTTATGACTAAAAAAACTTGAAACCTGAAACTTGAAACAAAAATTAACCCCCTTGCGTAGCTTTAATAATGATTATTTTTTGATTAGATTGTAGCGAAGTGTTTTTCCATTGCGATCTAGGGATAACTTGTTGGTCAATAGCGACCGCAATACCTTTTTGTTTGTCAGGTAATTCGATATCAAGGAGTTGTTGCACGGTGAGTGCCTCTTTCTCAAATATTTTTTTTTCTTGATTAATTATAAGTTCCATTCCGTATTGTTTTAAAACTTTAGGAATGGCTACATGTATAGCTAAGAATACTATACAAGAAGTCATTTACTTTTCCCTACGCTAGTATGAACTAGATCAGGTTCAAAGGGTAAAATCTCAGCCTGCTATACAGACACCCCTAAAGTGTGTGGCAAATATAAAATAAAAATTGTTACAATAAGAGTTAAAACTTAAGTAACTATTCAGCCTACAAACGCTCATTCTTTTTTGACACGAATTTGCTTCGCCTGTTCACTACGTTCGAGTCACAAATTTACACGAATTATTATATTGAAAATAAGCTTACGCTTAAATTACACTAATTCTGAACCGTGAAAAATCTCGGTTATTTGTGCTTATTTAAATATAGAGTTTCCATTCGGTTACATTTCGGTAAAGAATTTGTGCAATTCGTGGTTTAAAAAATAAATGGCTGAATAGTTACAAACTTAATTCTGCACACTAAAATTCTGAATACTGATTACTAAAAACTACCCCTCTTCCAACAATCCTCCACGTGGTCATTTACCATCCCAGTTGCCTGCATATGTGCATACACAACGGTAGAACCTACGAATTTGAACCCACGTTTTTTTAAATCTTTACTTAGTTTATCTGATATTTCAGTTGTAGCAGGAACATCTTTTAAAGTTTTAGGTTTGTTGTCTATAGGTTTTCCGCCAACAAAACCCCAGATATATTTTGAAAAAGTTCCAAATTCTTCTTGTACCTTCATAAACGCCTGAGCATTAGTTACCGTGGCTCTGATTTTGAGTTTATTTCTAATGATTCCTGAATCTTCTAACAAGGCTTCCATTTGTGATTCTGTAAAAGAAGCTACTTTTTTATAATCGAAATTGGCAAAAGCTTTTCTGAAATTTTCGCGTTTGGCCAAAATAGTGTACCAACTTAACCCTGCTTGAAATGTTTCTAAAACAAGAAATTCAAATATAGTATCATCGTCATATACAGGATTTCCCCATTCGTTATCGTGGTAATTTCGGTATAAATCATCTTTTTCGCACCAAGCACATCGAGTTTTTTTCATTAGTGTGATTTTAGTTACAAATAGTAAGTCTATAACTCGTAAATTTACATTAAAAATGGATACCCAATACAGTTATCTCTATCAAAGATTTATTTTAATTTTTTTTAAAGAAAATATAGGAAATTCCATTTTTTGGGAATAATTTGAAAACAAAATAAAACTAAAAAATATGAAAGCTGAAATTGCAAAAGGACTACTAAATGCTGTTTCATATCCTGATTACAGAAAAAAAGTGTCTGATTTATTAGCACAAGATTTATCAAGTGGTAATGAGCAAACAGAAGATTTACTTGCTTATAGTAAATTAAATGAAACACGAATGAATCGTTTAGACAAAACGATTGTAGTTCCAGATGAAATAGCGACGAGTTTAAAGTCGTTAAAACACAACTATACTTGGTTAGTTCTAGCAGAGGGTTGGTGTGGAGATGCTGCACAGATTGTACCCGTTTTGTTCAAAATGGCTTCGGTTACTGATAAAATAGATCTTAAAATTGTTTTTAGAGATGAAAATGATGATTTAATGAATGTTTTTTTGACTAATGGTGCACGTGCAATTCCTAAAGTAATCATTCTAGATAATGAACATAATGAGTTTAAATCTGTTTGGGGGCCAAGACCTGAAGGCGCAGCAAACTTGATTAAAAGTTATAAGGCACAGTATGGGGTCGTTGATCAAACGGCAAAAACAGAACTTCAGCTATGGTATTTACACGATAAAGGTCTTAGTATGATGAATGAATTGGTTTCAATAATGATTCATTCAGAAGAATTAATTCACCAGAAAATATAGAGTTTTTAATTTTTTAAATATACAAATTGAAGAACAAGTTTGTCTTTTCTAAGATAAACTTTGTTCTTCAAATGCTAATGGACTCACAGCATTTTCTACTGAATAATCCCCTATTTTAGTTCTTCTTAAAACTGTCAAATGTGCACCACTTTGTAACGCATTTCCAAAATCAAAAGCTAGCGAACGAATGTAGGTGCCTTTGCTACATTTTACTCTAAAATCTACTTCGGGTATGGCAATACGAGTTATTTCAAACTCATAAATAGTTGTCTTTCTAGCTGAAATTTCTACTTCTTCTCCAGCACGTGCGTGTTCATATAAACGTTTTCCATCTTTTTTAATTGCAGAAAAAACAGGAGGCTTTTGGTCAATTTCGCCAATGAATTTCTCAACAGTTTTTTTAATCAAATCTTCTGTAATATGTTCAATTGGAAATGTGGCATCAATTTCAGTTTCTAAATCATACGATGGGGTAGTAGAACCGACTACAAAAGTTCCCGTATATTCTTTTTCTTGTGCTTGAATTTCGGTGATTTTTTTGGTGAATTTTCCAGTGCAAATAATTAGCAATCCAGTAGCTAATGGATCAAGAGTGCCTGCATGACCTATTTTGAATTTTTTTGGTAAATCAAAACGTTTCTTAAGTACATATTTTAATTTATTTACCGCTTGAAAAGAACTCCAAGTAAGCGGCTTGTCAATTAGTAAAACTTGACCTTCTAGAATTTTTTCTTTTGTCATTAATCGATAGAAAGAGGATGAATAAAGAAATGGATTAGTAACAATAAGATTCCAAGTATGATTCTGTAATAACCAAAAAGTTTAAAACCATTTTTTGTTAAGAATTCGATGAAAAATTTAATTGCTGCATACGCTACAATAAATGAAACGATGTTACCCACAGCAAGTATTCCTAAGTTGTCTGTATTTAAAACTTCAGGTGTTTCTTTATATACATCATAGATACTTTTTACAGTTGCTGCAAGCATTGTAGGTACTGCTAGAAAAAAAGAAAATTCAGCTGCGGTTCTTCTCGTCAATCCTTGTTGCATACCTCCAATAATTGTAGCAGCACTTCGACTCAAACCTGGAAAAATAACTGCCAAAGTTTGAAAAGCACCTATAGTAAAAGCTTTCTTGTTATTTATTTCTGTTTCATCAGTTATAGTAGAATTTTGAAACCACTTGTCTACAAATAATAGAACGAACCCACCAAGAAGTAAAACTACTGCTACGATTATAGGTGTTTCTAGCATAGCATCTATGTGTTTTTTTAATAAAGCCCCTATTACAAGTGCCGGTATAACCGCAACGAATAATTTAATGTAAAATGAAATTCTGCTAAAATCAAAAAACTTTCTCCAATAAATCACTACTACAGAAAGTATTGCAGCAAGTTGAATTACAATTTCAAAGAGTTTTGTAAAATCATCTTTGGCGATACCCATAAATGAAGATGCAATTACCATATGACCTGTAGATGAGATAGGTAAAAATTCTGTTAATCCTTCGATTATTGCTAGTAAAATTGCTTGAAAATAGTCCATAGAGCAAAAATAAATTTTTTTATTTTATAACAAATTACAAAGTCTGATTTTTTATTTTTACATTTATATAAATCAAAACTCAAAAACGCCTACTTATGCATAAAACTACACGTTTATTGCTTATTTTTCTATGCAGCTTTAGTTGTATAAGTGCCCAAAAGAACGCATCTACTTCAGGAAAGGAGTTTGATAAATACTTTGATTCTATAAGAAAAGTAGTACACGATAATTTTTTTAATAATCCTACCGGAGTAAAAAAAGATGCATTACTGTTAGTCAAAATTGCAAAAAGTATAAAACAAAAAGAAAATGCTCTTCATTTGTTAGGTTATGTTTATGACCTAACAGGAAATGTTGATTCAGCAAGATATTGTTTAGAAAATAGATTAAAAATAACAAAAAAGTATTTTTTAAATACTACTTCTCATTATCAGGCTATTATTGATTATACAAATTGGGGAATGGAATATGTAGATAGTACACTTCTCACAGAATTGTTAACTACAGCTTTACCTAATGTTGATAAAATAAAGAATAAAAGAGAATATGCCTTGATGTGCGTTTTACTTGGTGATATCTTCTTAAAAAATAAAGATTATAAAAAATCTGAATTTTATTATGATAAATCTTTCAAAATGCTCACGGGTAAATACTCTAAGTCAGATTATTATGAAAGAATGGGTAAATTAAACATAGCAAAAAATAATTTTGAACAAGCAAAAGATGACTTTTCAAAAGCTATTCACATCATAAATAATAAAACGAACTTTGCAACAGTAGGAAACCTAAATTATTTAGGTTATGTACATTACCGATTAAAAAAATTCCAAACTGCAAAAAAAATTCTAAATGAGTCTTCGTTTTTACAGAAGAAATATGATTATTCGTATTTAAAATCTAATACATACTTGTATCTTTCGTATTTGGAGAAAGAATCAAAGAATTATAATAATGAAAAAAAGTATCTTGATAGTGCTAAATTTCATTATGATGGAGATTTGAATTTTTTAAAAGATTTAAATCTAGCTTATGCTGATTACTATTCAAGAACAAATAATTTTGATAAAGAAAAGCAATTTAGTAACCTATATAATACAACACTCGATAGTATAAACAATGCAGAAAGTTTAAAAACAAGATTAAGTTTAGAATCATTATATGAATTAAAAGAAAATAAGAAGGAATTATACTTGCAAAAGAAAATTTTAGAAAAAGAGAGCCTTTTAAAGAAAGTATATTTATTCAGTTCTTTTATTTTATTACTATTAGGGGTAGGAATTGTATGGGTACTTTACAAAAAATTTAAAACTCAGAAACAATTAAATAAAAACCAATATCATCTGCATGAGCAAACTTTGAAACTGATGCAAGAAAATCAAAGAACCGAAATTATAAAGGAAAAAATTAAAGCTAAAATTGAAGAAAGAGGCAAATTATCTTTAGAATTGCATGATGGTATAGCTAGTGAAATAGGAGCTTTAAAGTTAACCATATCTGATGGTCAACAATTAGATAAAGACAATATAGATTCACTTATTGTAAAGATTGATAAATTATACAATGAGGTTAGAAATTTATCACATGATTTAGATCCTGATAACATTGCTTTTGTTGAGTTCTCTCAATTAGTAAACAATTTGTGCTTGATGACTGAAAAAAGTGGGTTAAAAACGGCTAAAAATATCTTTATTAGTAGAAGAATTGACGAATTAGATGAAAAAATACTTGTAAATATCTACAGAGTACTGCAAGAAGCTATAAATAATACTATCAAACATGCATTTGCAACAGAAGTTCAAATAGATGTTATTGAAACTGAAGAAGAATTGTATTTTGCTGTAAAAGATAATGGAAAAGGATTTGGTAATTCAAGTACAAAACCAGGAATAGGATTAAAAAATATTCAAAAAAGAGTCAACTCACTTAATGGTATTTGTGATATCACAAACTCCTCTCTAGGTACAACAGTTGCAATAAGAATTCCTAAGAATCAATGGAATTTTAAAATCGCTTGAAAATATTAGTAATCCTTTTATTTTGTTAATTTTAATATTCTAAATTTGAATAAATAATGCCCCTTATTTAATAAACTTTAAAATGCTTAAAATTATGGGTAGTTTTAATAAATTTCTTCTGTTCTATTTTCTAAGTTTGAATGTTTTATTTGGGAATAATAATTTATTCCTAGCACCTATAATTAAAGATGGAAAATATGATTCCATTTATAATTCACTCGACAAAAATAAAATATATACACAAGATCCTGTGGGTTCAAAGAAGAAGGCTCAATTACTTGTGAAATTATCTGAAACTAATCTTCAAAAGCTAAAATCCTTGAAGATCCTTGGAAGTATTTATTATCTAACTGGAAATACAGATTCTGCAATTTATTGTTTTCAAAAAAAATTAGAAATAGCCAAAAAAGATTATTTGTATTCAACAGATTATTATCAAGCTGTTATAGATTATGTTAATTCTGCTAGCGATACTATGGATAGTAGTGATCTTGTTAAAATGCTAACTGAGGCAATGTCTAAAATAGATGAGAAAAAGAATGGAAAAGAGTTAGGTAATATGTGTTCTATACTTGGTGATATTTTTATGAAAAATAAAGATTTTGAAAAGGCAGAGCTTTATTATGATAAATCCTCTAAACTGTTAACAGATACTGATTCATACTTTAATTACTACACTAGAAAGGCTTATATGAACATATCTAGAAACCAGTTTAGTAAAGCCAAAACCAATTTTGAAAGCGCAATAAAAATAGTTAATGATAATTCAAGTTATAAATATGCATTTATTCTGTACAATCTTGGATATACAAATTACAGATTAAAGAATTTTGATTTAGCGAGAAAAAATTTGATTGAATCGTTAGCATTACAAAAAAAATACAACTTTAATAACTTAAATTCTTCCACGTATGTTTATCTATCATTGGTTGAAAAAGTAGCTCAAAATTACGTGGCTGAAAAAAAATACCTCGATGCAGCTAAGTCGCTCTCAGAAAATGATTTAAATTCATTAAAATCTATTTATATGGGGTATTGTGATTATTACTCTAGAATGCATGATATTGATAATGAACAAATTTATAGTGATTTGTACACTATGGTTGATGATAGTATTAATAGTATTGAAACGCAAAAAGTAAAATTAAAATTAGAGTCAATTTACCAATTAAAAGAAAACAAGAAGCAATTAGCATTGCAGCAAAGTGTTATTGAAAAAGAGAGTAAACTAAAAACTTTTTACCTTATAAGCGCATTTGTATTATTAATTTTTTCAATACTTATTTTTTGGGTTTGGAGAAAGAAATTCAAAACACAAAAAAA
>JASGCW010000242.1 GCA_030053945.1 Limnohabitans sp. | reverse complement strand
ATATACATTAATTAAAAAAATGCGAACTAAAGTTCGTATAAGTAGATGTTAGGCATAACTAAAAACTAAAAAACTATGACATTAAAAAAGATTACAACAATTTTTATTTTAGTATCAAACATTTTGATATGGAATTATTCAAATGGTCAAAATGTTAATAGCAAAACTTCTGATGAATTTATATTGATAGAATATCCAGAAGTGTATGAATTAGCAAACATTACGCTTGCATTAACAAATTATGGAAAAACTGATGATTGGGAAGTAAGAAAAAAATTTGCTTATTATGACAGAATGATGAAATATTTTGAGCCATTCAGCAAACATCCATTAATTGATTCAGTAAACTTTTCACGTAAAAGGTGGGAAGAATATCTTTCTTTTAGAACAGACGCTTATGCTTTTATATTTGACGAAAATAGTAAATTAAAGCGAATAAATAATTTTCAATCGTTTAAAGATAAAACATTTGATAAGTATTTAGAATTAATACAAGATTTTGCAGATAAATCTAATTTTAGAAAATTTTATAAACAAAATCAAAACTATTACGATAGTATTAAAATTGCATATAGACAGCAATATATGCTAAATGAAATGAAATCATTTTTAACTAATGAATTTGGCAATTTTTTTTCTAATAAAAAGTATATTATTGTATTATCACCTTTTGTATATGCTCATAATTTACACAGAGATATAGATTCATTAACTACTGCAGATTTTCCAACAATTGCAGAATCAATCGTTAAAGGCAATCAAGTAAATAGAAGAGAAAGATGTACTGAAATTCATTCACTGTTTACAGAAATGGACCATGGATATGTAAATCCAACTACTGATATTAATGACAATCTTGTAACTAAAAATTTTGATGAAAATATTTGGAATAATAAAAGTGGTTATGAAAAGCAAGGAAATGCCGTTTTTAATGAATATATGACTTGGGCTGTTTATGACCTATTTAATCAAATGTATTATCCCGAATTAGCAGATGAAATAAATCTATATTGGCATTTTCAAAATGAAAGTCGTGGATTTATTTATTCACAATTCTTTGCCCAAAAATTGAAAGAACTGTACAAAAATAACAAACAAAACGAACATATAAAAGATTTGTATCCAAAATTATTGAAGTGGACATACGATATTCAAAAAACTTTAACAAAACCAACACTTATTTATCCGACAGATTCTTTGATATTAAAATTTGAAAAACATTCGCAAATCAAATTAAAGTTCTCAGAAAAAATGCAAAATGTCAGTGAATTTAATATTTTGCTTCAAGACCCAAATGAGCATAAAGATACTTTGACAATTAATAAAACAAATAATATAAAATGGTCGCCAGATAGAAAAGAATTGACATTTGATATTGCTTTACCAGAAAATTCAAAAGTTATGTATTTAATTTTCAATTGGTGGGGAACAAAAAATCCATTGATTAGTGCGAATGGTGTGATTTTAAAAACATCTTATTTTCAACTGAATAACAACGATGAAAAAAAATAAATATGCCTAACATATTATATAGTGGTCAGTGCGGCTTTCTGTAACTTGATAGTTTTGTGCTATTTACAGGCTTTGGCGTGTGTTGATACATCCGTGCTATTTAGATACGGAAAGCCGCACCGCCACATATAATTTTTCGTTAGTGGCAATTTTATAGAACCAGAAAATGAAAACAAAATGAGAAAACAACTGTTATTACAAACAACACTTCTATTTATAGTACAAATAAGTTTTGGGCAGAAGTCAAAACTTGATATTCGGGTAGACGAAAAGATGGAACTCATCACAACTGTTCAGTACTTATCCAATTATTCTCTTTTAACAAAATCAAAAATAGACTACAAAAAAGAAATTGATACCTATTTTGAACCCTATAAAAATCATCCAATCATTGAATTAAGTAAAACTATTCAAAATGACTTTTTTATGGGTAGCTCTGTACCTTGGTATTTATATCAATTTAGCTTTCCCGATTTTTACCCTTTATCAACATTTACTGATGATGAAAACCAAATTGAGGACTATATAAAACACAAAGATACTTTAGAATTGTATAAGAAAGAGTTAAAAGACTTTTATGTAAAATCTAATTTCCATAGTTTTTTTGTTCAACACAAAAACTATTACGACAGCATTTCAAAACCAGTAAAAGAATATATCAACAAATATGACATTGTTACTATTTTGGAAAGCCATTATGGCGAAAAAAAGAAAAAATATGCACTTATTTTAAGCCCACTACTACACGATGGTGGATTTGGTGCAGAAGTAAACACAAAAAAAGGACGTGAAATTTACGCATTTATTGGACCTAAATTTAATAGTGTTTCATTTCCAAATTTTGATACTAAAGATATTTTACAAAAATATGTACTTCATGAGTTTAGTCATTCATTCTGTAATCCTATTATTAATAAAAATATTAAAGATTTTGAAAAACTCAACTGTTTAGAAAAACCAATAGAGCAACAAATGGCAAAACAAGGTTATGGAGATGATTGGCCAACCTGCTTGTATGAGCACTTGGTTAGGGCTAATGAAATAGTATTAACTAAAAATCTATTGGGAGTCGAAGAAGCTGACAAACTATATGATGCTTATTATACCAAAAGGAGTTGGATTTATTTAAAAGGATTAGTGCCAATAATTGAAAATACATACTTAACCAATAGAAAAAAATACAAAACAGAACATTATATTTTAGACTATTTTATCAATTACCTGACAGAAGAGAAAAACAAAAACTGCCACTAACAGCCGTTTCACGAAATTGCGGGGTTTGGGATTTATCAGAATTGGTAATTTTTGAAACTAAATTTTGTCTATATTTGTAATCAATAGTGTTGAAAATCCGCAACTTCGTGAAGCGCCGGAACGTTGTGTGTCATTCTATGGGAGACCCTGCAAACATTGAACATTTGAAAAATACTCAAAACAAAATATAAAATGACAGACCAAATTTTAATAATCATTTCAATTACTCTCTTTCTCATTGTAGGGTTTTTGGCAAAAAATAGAAGAGCGAAAACCATTGTCAGTTTCTCAACAAGCCGAAATAGTTTAAATTGGTTCGTAACATCAGCAGGTGTGAGTATGACATTTGTTGGTGGTGCGGCTTTGATAAATATGGCAACCTTGGGTTATAGTTTTGGTTGGTACACTTTGGTTGACCCAATAGCATTAACAATTGGTATTCTAATTTCAGTTTTCTTCATAAGAAAGTACAGAAACGACAAAGGCGTAACTATTTCACAATTACTTTCAAGTGAGAACAAAAAA
>JASGCW010000093.1 GCA_030053945.1 Limnohabitans sp. | reverse complement strand
TTTTTAGAGGAAAAAGATAGTATTTTGTGTTGGGTTAGTTTTTCAGCAGACCCTATTTATCTGTGTTTTTACACCTTTCAAATATTGATTTCTGAAAGGTGTAAAAATTTAAAAAAAATATTTTTTCTAATACTTCAATATCGAAACCACTTAAATACTTCTGTAGTCTTTTTGAAATTAATATCTTTACTAGAAATCACAAAATGTATTTTATCAATTAATATTAAAGCTTTATTTTGGAAAGTCTTATTGCTCAAATTACCCAATACGAAAAATTTACTGATACCGAATTAAAAATTATTACTTCAAAATTTAAACACCACAAATACAAGTCTAAAGAATACATTCTAAAAGAAGGACAAACCTCAACCGAATTGCATTTTATTGTTGTGGGACTAGCTCGTGTTTTTTATCATAACGATGGAAAAGAAATAAATACTTATTTAGCTTGTGATGACGGTTTTATTTCTTCTTATTCAAGCTTTATCAATCAATCACGAGCTGTAGAATCCATTCAATGCCTTGAAGATACGGAGACCTTTTCAATCGACTTTAACGCTATGCAAGAATTGTATGCTTCAATTCCTAATTGGCAAAAAATGGGTAGGATACTAGCCGAAAGTACCGTTTTATGTTTAGCAGATAGGCTTCTGAAATTACATTCGATTCCAGCCAAACAGAAATATATAGATTTTTTAAACACTTCGCCAAAGAAAATTGTTCAACGAACACCCCTCATTCAAATTGCTTCTTTTCTAGGAATTACTCCCGAATCGCTAAGTAGAATACGAAAAGAAATTTCTTAACATATATCAAAGGAAATTAAAAAGAAAGCTACCATTTTTGTGTTGTAAAAAACAGCATAAATTATGAAAGAAGTAGCTCAAAACGTGTATCAAATTCCACTTTTCCCAAGAAACGGAATCAATTGTTATGTTATAGACGACATTTTAATAGATGCTGGTATTAGAAGTTCTGGAAATAAAATCCTAAAAGCGGTCAAGGATAAAAAAATCTCTACCCACATTTTGACTCACGCCCATGCAGACCATCAAGGGAGTAGCAACTATATTTGCGAAAAGTTAAACATTCCTCTTTGGACATCTGAATGGGAAAAAGAAAATGCCGAATCTGGAAAAGTTATATACGAATATCCAAATAGTAACAATGTTATTGCTCGATTTCAACAAAACTTTTGGGCGGGTAAAGGACATAAAGTCACAAACGTAGTAAAAGAAGGTGACAATGTAGGTAGTTTTACTGTCATTGAAACTCCTGGACATTCAAAAGGACATATTTCGTTTTTTAGAGAAAGAGACAGAGTACTTATAACTGGTGATACTTTAGTACATATGAACCTATTAACCACTATAGTTGGACTTAACGAACCTCCTGCTCTATTTACTACCGACAGAGAAACTAATAGAAAAAGTATTCAAAAATTGTTTGAATTAAAACCCAAAGTATTGTGTTTTGGTCACGGTCCGGTATTGTTTGATAATGGAGAATTTGAAAAATTTATGGAAACTTTGTAGTTAAAGAAACTTGAAAAAATAACCACTCCCGATAGATAACTATCGGGTAATGCCAGTAAGTTAAGGAATTTTAGTTAAAAATCAACCTTGCTATATCGATGATTTTAAAAAGATTATGTGATTTCTCCTTACGTCGAAATGACAAACGAGACGCTTAATTTAATGACATTGAGCTATTGGGAGCACAGATTTTATATTCAGTTTTTTAGAAAATTAATTGTGAAATTATCCGCCTTGCGGAAATAAATATTAAAAATTTATATTTTATAGATTATTTAATCTGTGGCAATTTTTTAAATGCGAATGCCATGCATTTACCATTGAAAAACTAAATAATAAAACATTTTATTATTTATATTCGAAGTGTATTAACATCTGCATTTATGAGTCCTCATTTTTTAAACATCCATTTCAAAGAGCCTGATTTTTCGGCAGAAGAAATTGAAAAAATCATCACCAAATTTAAACCTGTAAGTTTCTCAAAAAATGATTATTTATTAGCGGAAGGCAAAGTTGAAAATCTATATTGGATTATAGAAAGTGGGTTTGCACGATCGTATGTAGTAGATACGACAGGGAACGATATTACAACAAATTTTTATTCGGTTGGCGATGTTGCGATAGATTGGACTTCTTTTTTTCTTAGACAGCCCACACGAGAAAACATACAAGCTTTAACAGATTGTGTTTGTTGGCAATTGGATTTTGATACATTTCAAGAATTGTTTCATAGCATTCAAAATTTTAGAGAAAAAGGACGTGCCGTTCTCGTAAACAGCTATTTCACGTTAAAAAAACACAGTATTTCCATCGTAGCAGATCAAGCTAAAGAAAGATATCTTACACTAGTAAAAGAAAAACCTCATCTTGTACAAAATGTTTCTTTAAAACATATTGCTACCTATCTAGGGATAACAGACACTTCTTTAAGCCGCATTCGAAAAGAAATTTCTGAAGGATAATTTTTCTTGCCATAGGACAAGTTTTATCCTATTTGTAGAATGTAATTTTACTGCAATCAATTTTAAGACTATGGCAAGCTCTTTTATTTTTATTCTTTCTACAATTTTGTTACCTGTTTTATTCTATTTCGGAACAGGTAAAAACAAAAAAAGTTTAATTACACTTTCTTTTTGGATATTCGTTGTAGGTCTTATTTCTTACAATGATTTTTTTAAAAACACCTCAGCTTTTCCACCTAGATTTATTTTGATTCCTTTGGCAGCTATTAGTTTGTCTGTTTTTCTTTTTAAAACGGTATCTAAAAACGAAATAAGAAGTAAATATTTATTAGCTATACACGCCATTCGATTGCCTGTAGAAATAGGTCTTCATTTATTATTTTTACAAAAAAAAGTCCCGTTATTGATGACATTCAATGGTTGGAACTACGACATTGTCATTGGAATTTCTGCAATAGTGCTTTTATCTTACTCTTACTTGACAAAAAGAGAAATTCCAAAACTCTTTTTTATGCTTTGGAATATCATAGGTTTGTTCTTTTTATTGTGGATAGTGATAATAGCCATACTATCTTCTCCTTCCCCACTACAAAAATTAGCTTTTGATCAACCTAATATCGCTATTTTAGAATTTCCTTTTACTTTTTTACCCGCTTGCATTGTTCCGTTGGTTTTTTTATCGCATTTTTTGTTACTCAAAAAAGTGAATCAAGTCAAATAGATTACCTACAACAAAAGACTATCTTTTTAAAATAAACATTAATGCAGTTTTTTTTTGATATTTGTTATATGGCAAGCAAATATCATTTCTTTAAAAAATACAGGCAAACACTAATTTATAGCTTTAGTTTGGCATTTTTATTATTCTTAATGAAATGGTTAGAATACCGATTTATTATTTTCAACCATTCATTTAAAATTTATGCAGGAATTATAGCTGTTATTTTTACAGGGCTTGGAATCTGGTTAGCCTTAAAATTATCAAAACCAAAAGTTGAAACTATCATAGTAGAAAAAGAAATTATCATACCTCAAGCTGATGGTTTCATCATCAATGAAAAAGAACTTCAAAAATTAAATTTAAGCAATAGAGAATATGAAGTACTTGAGTATATAGCAAAAGGCTTAAGTAATGAAGAAATTGCCAAAAAACTTTTCGTATCAATTAGCACTATCAAAACTCATAACCAAAACTTGTATGCTAAACTTGACGTAAAAAGTAGAACTCAAGCTATTGAAAAAGCGAAGCGTTTGCAAATAATCTGCTAAGACTTTAGTACTTTAGTATGAAAAACTATTCAAAAGGATAAAAATCATCCGAAAGTATGAGCTAAAAAACACATTTATTAAGCAGATTTGTGCCAATAAAACTATTGAAATGAAAAAGAATATTATTATTTACGGACTTATCGCAGGAATAATTGTTGCTGCACAATGTACATTTTCAATCAACTACATGAGCCATTGCAAAGGCAATCTTGATTATGATACTAGTATGATTATTGGCTATGCTTCAATGCTCATAGCCTTTTCACTAGTTTTTGTAGGAATACGTAATTACAGGGACAAATACAACGATGGAATAATAAGTTTTAGCAAAGCTTTTAAAATTGGTTCCCTAATAGTTTTAATTGCTTCGACTATATATGTTGTCACTTGGCTTATCAACTATTACTTTTTTGTACCCGATTTTATCGAAAAATACTCCGCTCATATGATTGATCAACTTAAAACCAGTGGAGCTAGTACGCAAGAAATTGAAAAGCAAACCAAAGAAATGGCGGATTTTGCTATTATGTACAAAAATCCGTTTTTCAATGCAATAATTACATACACAGAAATTCTTCCAGTAGGATTGATTGTTACATTAATAAGTTCATTACTTTTAAAAAAGAAAGAAATTAAAAAATCATACTAATGAAACGAGTTACAGGAATAGGTGGGATTTTCTTTAAATCTAAAGATCCACAAGCTACAAACGAATGGTATCAAAAACATTTAGGGCTCAACATCACTCCCTATGGAGCTGTATTTGAATGGAAAGAAAAGGAAGACCCTACAAAAGAAGGGCTCACAAACTGGTCCACTTTTAAAGATAGTACTAAATATTTTGAACCTTCTACTAAAGATTTTATGATAAACTATCGAGTTGAAAATCTAGAATTACTAGTAGAAGAATTAAAAAAAGAAGGAGTCACTATAGTTGACAATATAGAAACTTATGATTATGGTAAGTTTGTTCATATAATGGATCCTGAGGGCAATAAAATTGAATTGTGGGAGCCTAATGAATAAAGATAGAATTTATAAGTTACTTTTTGCGAGTGTATATCCGTTGTACATACAAAAAGTGGAAAAGAAAGGCCGCACTAAGCAAGAAGTAGATACAGTAATATTTTGGCTTACAGGTTACGATTCAGAAAGTTTACAGCTACAAATTGATAATAAAACTGATTTTGAAACATTTTTTGAAGAAGCTCCAAATTTCAATCCTAATGCAACAAAAATCACTGGAGTAATTTGCGGCTATCGTGTTGAAAATATTGAAGATCCTGTCATTCAAAAGATTCGCTATCTTGACAAACTCATTGACGAACTTGCAAAAGGGAAAAATATGGAGAAAATTTTGAGATAATAAAATATTTTTAAGAATTAGGACTTTCTAAAAAAACGATTCATTTTACACCTGACAGGTTATGAAACTTGTCAGGTGTTTAAATATATATTATGTGACTCCTCCTTAGGTCGGAGTGACAATTTCAATTACCTCGAATAATTCGGAGCCTCTTTAGTTATAGTCACATTGTGAGGGTGACTTTCGCTAATTCCGCTAGAAGTAATACGTACAAAACGACCTTTAGTTTGTAATTCTTCAATAGATGCCGAACCACAATATCCCATACCAGCACGTAAACCACCTATAAATTGTAACATACTTTCGTTTAGTTCCCCTTTGTATGGCACACGTCCTACAATTCCTTCTGGAACAAGTTTCTTAACATCGTCTTCTACATCTTGGAAATAACGATCTTTAGAACCTTCTTTCATAGCTTCAACAGAACCCATTCCGCGGTATGATTTGAATTTTCTTCCTTCAAAAATGATTGTCTCCCCAGGAGATTCTTTAGTACCAGCTAACAACGAACCTAACATCACACAATCAGCACCTGCCGCAATGGCTTTAGGAATGTCTCCTGTGTAACGAATTCCGCCATCAGCAATAACTGGAACGCCAGTCCCTCTTAATGCCGCTGCTACTTCTAATACTGCTGAAAATTGAGGAAAACCAACACCTGCAACCACCCGAGTGGTACAAATAGAACCTGGTCCTATTCCTACTTTTACAGCATCGGCACCGTTTTGAGCAAGATATAAAGCCGCTTCTGGGGTAGCAATATTTCCTACTACAACATCAAGTTCTGGAAATTTCGATTTTACTTGTTTTAAAACATCAACCACACCTTTTGTATGTCCGTGAGCGGTATCTATAATAACAGCATCTACACCAGCTTTTACTAATGCTTCGGCACGCTCTACTGCATCTGCGGTAACGCCTAAAGCTGCTGCTACGCGCAAACGTCCAAATTTATCTTTATTAGCATTAGGTTTTTGAGTCAGCTTTGTTATGTCTCTAAAAGTAATTAATCCAACTAATTTAAAATCGCTATCAACAACTGGTAGTTTTTCAATTTTATTTTCTTGTAATATTTCTTCAGCAATGGCTAAAGTAGTACCTTGAGGAGCGGTTACTAAATTTTCTGAAGTCATTACTTCAGTAATAATTCTATCATTATTCTTTTCAAAACGAAGATCACGATTCGTAACAATTCCTTTCAAAACTCCATTCTCATCAACTACTGGAATTCCACCTATTCCATATTCTTGCATTGCTTTTTTAGCATCACCAACAATTGCTGTTAGTGGTAAAGTCACTGGATCAATAATCATCCCACTTTCTGCACGTTTCACTTTACGAACTTCGGCAGCTTGCTTTTTTATAGACATATTCTTATGCAAAACACCTATTCCTCCCTCTTGTGCCATTGCAATTGCCATTGCGCTTTCTGTAACAGTATCCATAGCTGCCGAAACAACAGGTGTGTTAAGAGTAATGTTTTTAGTAAACTTAGTTTTGATACTTACTTCTCTTGGAAGTACTTCAGAATAATTTGGAACTAGTAGAACATCATCGTAAGTAAGTCCTTCTCCGATAATTTTAGTTGTGTGTGCGTTCATTTTGCAATTTATAATTAAATTGCATGCAAATATAATATTTAAAACTGATTTAATAAAACTACTTTCAAAAAAATGAGTGCAATAAGTTTATTTTTAATTGAAACAGCTTTAATTGCTATTTCAATTATCATTTTACATCGATTTAAAAGCCTCTTTGGAAATGGCTTACTCTATATTTATCTTGGTACTGTACAATTTTATCAAACAATTTTATCTACTAGTGTCTATAACGAAATAATGCCTAATATTGTTGTTTCACCGGGTTCAGCAATTTTATTTACTTCTACTTTATGCTGTATATTGGTTCTTTTTCATTCTGAAGGAATAAAAAAAACTAGAAAAGTTATTTTTGGTATTATCTTTTGTAACATCTTATTATCTGTGTTATCAGCTATAACTATTAATCAAATAAATTCAGATAACCATTCTATTCATAAAGAATACTTACAAGAAATTCTTAATTTTGATGTTCCTATGTTTTTAATAGGAAGTATAGTATTATTTTTAGATTTTTTTATAATAATATTGATTTATCAGTTCATTAATTTAAGCTTTAACAGACTCCCTTTTTTCTTTAAATTATTACTTCCAGTTTCTATATCGGCACTTTTTGATTCTGTTTTTTATTACAGTACAATATTTATAGATTTAGACAATGGAGCTGATTTATTATTCTCAAATATTCTAGGAAAACAACTAACTATACTAATATTTAGTTTTACTATTTATTTGTATTTAAAATATTCTAACATTTCTGCACCTAAAGAAAAACCAACAAAAATGAGGGAAGTAATCTCTGTATTTGTTTCTATAGATGATGATGAAATTAATGATAAGCAGTAAAAATCTTCAATGCCTCATTGTAAGAACTCTCAAAACTCATTGCACTCAAATTATGGTTCTGTTTTTGAGCAGTAAAATAGGATAATAATTTTTCTGTTGGCATATTACCCGTCAGTTTATCTGTCGCCATAGGGCAACCTCCAAAACCTTGTATAGCTCCGTCAAAACGTTTGCAACCTGCTTTATAAGCACTATCCACTTTTTCAAACCATTTATCTGGTGTTGTATGCAAATGTGCTCCAAATTCAATTTTAGGGTACTTTGGAATTAAATTAGAAAACAAATATTCTATAACATCTGGTGTTGAAGAACCTACAGTATCCGAGAGCGATAAAATCTTCACTCCCATATTAGCTAATTTTTCTGTCCATTCGCCTACTATATCCACATTCCAGGGATCACCATACGGATTACCAAAACCCATTGAGATATAGGTAACTACTTCTTTATTTGATTTATCGGCAATATTGAGAATTTCTTGCAAAGTTACCATAGACTCCGCAATGGTCTTATGCGTGTTTCTCATTTGAAAGTTTTCTGAAATAGAAAAAGGAAATCCTAAATACTTAATTTCAGGATGAATTGATGCATTTTCTGCTCCTTGTGTATTTGCAATAATTGCTAATAATTTACTTTCAGTTCTAGACAAATCCAGTTTAGCCAAAACTTCTGCTGTATCCTGCATTTGTGGTATAGCTTTTGCCGAAACAAAACTGCCGAAATCTATAGTATCAAATCCAACTTTCAGTAAAGATTGAATATATTGTACTTTCTTATCGGTTGGAATAAATTCTTTTATTCCTTGCATTGCATCTCGCGGACACTCAATAATTTTAATTTTTTCGGCATTCATAGTCCAAAAATATAACTAATTATGCTTTTTCTAAAATCTTTTTATTAATAGCCTTAATAAGAGCGGGTCCTTCATATATAAAACCAGTGTACAATTGAACAAGACTTGCTCCTGCATTTAGTTTCTCTATAGCATCTTCGGCTGTGTGAATTCCTCCTACCCCAATGATAGGAAAAGCTTTATTGCTCTTTTCTGATAAAAATCGGATTACTTCGGTAGAACGCTTTGTTAAAGGCTTTCCTGAAAGGCCGCCAACTTCAGATTTATTATTTGATTGTAATCCTTCTCTTGAAATAGTTGTATTTGTTGCAATAACACCAGAAATTTTAGTTTCTTTCACGATATCTATAATATCTAGCAATTGATCATCTGTTAAATCTGGTGCGATTTTCAATAAAATTGGTTTTATTTCTCCCTTAAAATCATCATTTGAAGCATACTTCTGATAATTTAATTCTTGTAAACTTCTTAACAAATTTGTTAGTGGTTCTTTATCCTGTAACTCACGTAAATTAGGAGTATTAGGAGAGCTAACATTCACTACAAAATAATCTACATAATCATACAAAGCTTCAAAACAAATCTTGTAATCATCAACAGCATTTTCATTTGAAGTAACTTTATTTTTACCAATATTCCCCCCTATAAGAACTCCTCTATTCTTTTTTAATCTTTCAACAGCTTCTAAAACACCCCCATTATTAAAACCCATTCGATTAATAATAGCCGAATCTTCTAATAAACGAAATAATCTTTTCTTTGGATTTCCTTCTTGTCCCTTGGGAGTTAAAGTACCTATTTCGATAAATCCAAAACCAAAATTTGATAATTCTTGATATAGTTTAGCATCCTTATCAAATCCTGCTGCCAAGCCAACTGGATTTTTAAATTTTAATCCAAAAACTTCACTTTCTAATCTTGAATCATTTACTTCATAGATTGATTTTATAATAGAAGATGTAAAAGGCAATTTATTTATAAATCGTATAAATGAAAAAGAAAAATGGTGCACTTTTTCTGGATCAAACCAAAAAAGGATAGGACGAATTATCTGTTTGTACATATTATAGTGTGTGTTGTGTTTAATTTGTAAAGATTATTTTAAAGAATCAACAGGACCATCCCACTCTGAAAAACCTCCCATAAGGTTATACGTTGTAGCAAATCCCATTTGACTCATAATATTACAAGCCTGAGCACTACGGCCTCCTGCTTTACAATACACATAGTAGTTCTTAGATTTATCTAATTCATCAACCTGATAAATAAAACCTTGTCCTTTATAAATATCAATGTTTATAGCATTTGGTATAACTCCTTCTAAACATTCATCTGCTGTGCGAACATCTAATACCACTGCATTTTCATCCTCTTGTAGTTTAGACCACCAATTTTCTTGTGTTAGATTCATAATTTTTCAAATTTTGTTCAAATTTAACTTAATAAAAAAGATTAACAAAAAATTAATGATATTTGTATATACAAATAAAATGATATTCATATATTTGTTCATACAAATAATCACCTTTTTCTGATTTTTGTAATTAAACAAAGTATAACGTAATTTTGTTACTAAATCCAAAACAAAGTAAAGTTTAAATAATGAAGATTGAAGAAGAGATAAAAAGCACAGTTGAATTATCATTAGCAAAAAAAGTTTTATTGAATTTATCATTTACAAGAAATGTTATAGGTGACAAGTTTTTAGAGCTTTTGAAACCCTACGATTTATCCAGTGAACAATATAATGTTCTTCGAATTTTGAGAGGACAAAAAGGGAAACCAGCAAATATGGCTTGCATCCAGGAACGTATGATTGCTCGCACAAGTAACACGACGAGATTAGTAGATAAATTGCTGACTAAAGAACTTGTTACTAGAAAAGTCTGTCCAGATAACAGACGAAAAATGGAAATTTCCATTACTAATAAAGGATTAGAAGTTTTAGCCCAATTAGATCCCATAGTAATAGAACATGAAAACTCTTTAGCTCAAAAATTAACCACTGACGAGCTAACACAATTAAACTATTTATTAGAAAAATACAGAAATGAGTAAATTTATCGAACAACAAAATTGGCGTTATGCCACAAAGAAATTTGATGCATCAAAAAAGATATCTGAATCAGATTTAGAAATCTTAAAAGAAGCTATTCGGTTAAGCACATCATCGTATGGACTGCAACCTTACAAAGTTTTAATTATTGATAATGCTGAAATACGTGAACAACTTAAACCAGTTTCTTGGAATCAATCACAAATTACTGATGCTTCACATCTAATTGTTTTTGCAAATTACACTAAATTAGACGAGACAATTTTAGACGAATACATTAAAAGGATTAGTACAACAAGAGAAATTCCTGAAGAAAACCTAAAAGGATATGGTGATTTTATGAAAGATAAAATTTTAGGATTACCAACTGATAAACAATCAATTTGGACTTCAAAACAAACCTATTTAGCTTTAGGAAATCTTTTAAATGCTGCCGCAGAATTGCAAATTGATGTTACACCTATGGAAGGTTTTGAACCGTCAAAATATAATGAGATTTTAAACCTTACAGAACAAAATTTGAATGCTTCGTTAGTTGCTACCATAGGTTACCGTCACGAAGAAGACTCAAATCAATACGTAAAAAAAGTACGTAAATCAAAAGAAGAATTATTTGAAACAATTTAAACATTAATATCTAAAATCAATTAAAATGAAGAATTTAAAATCAATTGCGCTATCATTAATTGTAGCCCTAGGAACATTAACAGCTACTGCTCAGACTAAAAAAATAGATGCAGAAAAAAGTAAAGTACTTTGGACAGCAAAAAAAGTAGGTGGTCAACACCTTGGTGATATTAAACTAAAAGAAGGAAACTTAATCTTTAAAGGAAAAGATTTAAAAGGCGGAAACTTTACAGTAGATATGACTACAATAAACACTTTAGACTTACAAGGTGAATGGAAAGGCAAATTAGACGGCCACTTAAAAAATGACGATTTCTTTGCGGTAGATAAATTTCCAACATCAACTCTAGTATTCAAAAAAATTGGTAAAAAATCTACAAACACTTATACTGTGGAAGCTGATTTAACAATCAAAGGAATCACTAACCCAATTACTTTTGACATAGAAGCAAATAAGGGTATAGCAAATGCTAAATTAATTATTGACAGAACTAAATATGGCGTTAAATATGGTTCTAAAAACTTTGGAGCACTTGCTGATAAGGCAATTGATGATGAATTTGAATTAAAAGTTCAATTAAAATACTAATAAAAAGGTTAATTCAAAATAAAAGCCACGCGATGCGTGGCTTTATTTTTAAATTCAGATAGCCTTACGAAACATCAATAGTTGTTTTTTCAGCTATTGACTTATAAGTACCATTAGTTAACTTTTCTCTAATTGCTTCAAAAGCGGTTAATGTTTCATTAATGTCCTGCATTGTATGTGAAGCAGTAGGAATCATTCTCAACAAGATAATTCCTTTAGGAATTACTGGATAAACAACTATCGATAAGAAAATACCATAATTTTCTCTTAAATCATTTACCATCACCATAGCTTCTGGAATTGAACCTTCAAGATATACTGGAGTCACGCATGTATTTGTATCCCCAATATTAAACCCTCGTTCTTTCAAACCATTCTGCAAAGCATTTACATTTTCCCAAAGTTTATCTTTTAATTCAGAAGATTTTCTCAATAATTCTAAACGTTTTAAAGAACCTATAGTTTGAATCATAGGTAATGCTTTAGCAAACATTTGTGAACGAAGATTGTATTTCAAATAATCTATCACATCTTTATCAGCAGCAACAAAAGCTCCAATATTAGCCATAGATTTAGCGAAAGTTGAAAAATAAACATCAATACCGTCTTGACAACCTTGCTCCTCTCCTGCCCCTGCTCCAGTTTTTCCTAAAGTTCCAAAACCGTGAGCATCGTCAACTAATAAACGGAAATTGTATAGTTTTTTCATTTCTACAATTTCTTTTAATTTACCTTGTTGACCTCGCATACCAAAAACACCTTCAGTGATAAATAAAATACCTCCACCTGTTTCTTCAGCTAGTTTTGTCGCACGCTGAAGATTCTTCTCCATACTTTCAATATCATTATGCTTGTAGGTAAAACGTTTACCCATATGCAAACGAACACCGTCAATAATACAAGCATGAGCATCTACATCATACACAATTACGTCATTTTTAGTAACCAAAGCATCAATAATTGACACCATACCTTGATAACCAAAATTCAATAAATATGCAGCTTCTTTCATTACAAATTCAGCCAATTCATTTTCTAATTGTTCATGATATTTTGTATGACCAGACATCATTCTAGCTCCCATAGGATATGCTGCTCCATATTTTTCAGCCGCTTCAATATCAGCTTTACGAACTTCCGGATGATTTGCTAATCCTAAATAATCATTAATAGACCAGTTTAAAATTTCTTTACCATGAAATTGCATTCTAGGACCTAACTCTCCTTCTAATTTTGGAAACACATAATACCCTTCAGCTTGAGATGCCCATTTTCCAAGAGGCCCTTTATTGTTTTGAATTCTTTCGAATAAATCTTTTACCATTTTATAAATAGATTTTTATCAGCGGAGCAAAATTAAAAATTTAAATAGATTTACTATCATTATTTTTAGGATATCTTCAAAAATACTGTTTTTATTATAACTTCATATTTAAGCATAAAAAAAGCTGTACCCAATCAAGAATACAGCTTTTATCGAAAGAATCAAATGAATAAGGTTAATCCAAAAACAAAATTTATAAAAAAATCACATCTTTTATTAAATAGATTTCTAAAGTTAGCATTCAAAGAAAAATATAAAAGTAGGTAGGTTATAGAATTTAATTACAAGTCTTATCCATTTTATCTCGGGTAGTTTGTTTGTTTATAAGAACGTAGTACAAATCTACAATCATCAATACAAATTTCATTACGGTTTTTCCGTACATTTTGTTAATTTTTTTAATTAAAAAACAGTATTTTTAGACCGCATAAAGATTGAAAATAAAAAAAGCCGTACTCAATCAAGAATACAGCTTTTACCCAAAGTTAAATGAATAAGGTTAATCCAAAAACAAAATTTATAAAAAAATCACATCTTTTAATAAGTAGATTTCTAAAGTTAGCATTTACAGAAAATTTTAAAAGTAGTAGATTATAGAATTTAATTACAAATACTTATTCATTTTATCTTATAAAGAACGTTAAGACAAAGATAAAATCATCAACACAAATTTTGTTACGGGTTTTCCGTACATTTTGTTAATTTTTTAATCATCAAAATATGAAATCGCCACTAACAACAGGTTTGTTGCAAACAAACACAAATGAAGATAAGGCGATACCATATGACAAATAAAAAACAAATAATTATCTACATATGAAATTAGTTTTCGCATCAAATAATCAGAACAAGATAAAAGAAATACAGCAATTAGTTTCTAATAGTATAGAAATATTGTCTTTAAAAGACATAAATTGCACAGAAGACATACCTGAAACTGGTCAAACCATTGAAGAAAATGCTATTTTGAAAGCCAATTATATATCTAAGAAATATGGTTACAATTGCTTTGCTGATGATAGCGGGTTAGAGATAGACTTTTTGAATGGCGCTCCAGGTGTTTATTCTGCTCGATATGCTGGAGATGATAAAAATGATGCCAATAATATTCAAAAAGTGTTAACTAAATTAGCAGATTCTGATAACAGAAATGCCAACTTCAAAACAGTTATATGCTTGAATATAGGAAAGGGGCAACAACTCTTCACAGGCAT
>JASGCW010000092.1 GCA_030053945.1 Limnohabitans sp. | reverse complement strand
TATTTGCTTTAATCATAGTAATCTGTGGCAATTTTTTAAACGCGAATGCCGTGTTAGATTTATGGAAAAAAGATCAATACTTCAAAAATTTCTAACCCATCATAAGTAACAAATTCTCTTTTTTTGATACTAATCTTTATGTTACATTCGTTTAAAAAATTAAAATTCAAACTAAAATGAAGTACTTAAAATTTGTATTGCTATTTCTTGCTACGCCGATATTCTCTCAAATTAGAGGAACTGTAACCGATCAGAAAGGGGTTTCAATACCAGCAGTAAATATTTTTATTGAAGGCTCTTACAAGAACACTTCAACTAATGAAAATGGCAAGTATGAGTTAAATATCTCTTCAAAAGGAAAATACACCCTTGTATTTCAAAGTATAGGATATAAAACAAAGAAAGTACCACTTCAAATTGAATCTTTTCCATATCAATACAATTGCCAATTAGACGAAGAAGTATATTCGCTTTCAGAAGTCGTGATTAACAATAAGGAGAATCCTGCTAATGCTATTATCAAAAATGCCATTGCACATAGAAAAGATAACACTGAAAAGACTAACAAATTCAATTGTGACTTTTATTCCAAAGGAATTATCCGTATGAAAGATGTTCCTAAAAAAATTATGGGACAAGATGTAGGTGATTTAGATGGGGCTTTAGATTCTACTCGTACAGGTGTTATTTATTTATCCGAAACGGTTTCTAAATTGAAATTCCAAAAACCTGATAAAATGAACGAAAGAATCGTTGCTTCAAAAGTTAGCGGAAAAAATAATGGTTTTAGTTTTAATACGGCACAATCTGTTGATTTTGATTTTTATGAAAATAACTTACCTTTTCAAGCTAATGTTATATCACCTATAAGTTCGAATGCATTTTCTTACTATAAATTCAAATTAGAGTCTTCTTTTCTTACACCTGATAACCAACAAATAAATAAGATTAAAGTAATACCTCGCAGGGATACGGAGCCAGTGGTTGAAGGCTATATTTATATAGTGGAAAACTCTTGGGCTATTTATGCCGTAGATGTTACACTAAAAGGTTATCGTATGCAAACTCCTGCCATTGACAAACTGGTCTTAAAGCAAAATTTTAGTTATAACCAATCGGATAGAGTTTGGACTAAAAACACACAAACTATAGACTTTATTGCGGGTATGTTTGGATTTAATGCCACGGGAACATTCACCTATGTGTATAGTAATTTTGAATTTGAACCTACTTTTGATAAAAAAACTTTTAAAAACGAAATTGTTTCTTTTGAAAATGAAGCCAATAAAAAAGACAATAATTTTTGGAATACCATTAGACCAGTACCTTTAACGGAGGAAGAAACCAAAGATTATATCAAAAAAGATAGTATTCAAACGCTTCGTAAATCTCAAAAATACCTTGACTCGATTGACCGAAAAGAAAATAAATTGTCTCTATTGGATTTAATTACCGGATATACTCATAAAAATTCTTTTAAAAAATGGACTTTCAGATATGAAGGACTTTTACTGGGAACACATTATAATACTGTTCAAGGTTGGAATATCAATTCTGGAATCAATTTTTTTAAATATGATGATGAAAAGTTTACATACACCAAAATAGGCACCAAGATTAATTATGGCTTTTCAGAAAACAAAATACGTTTAGAAGGAAATTTTTCTAAAAAATTTAATAATACGAACAGAGCTACTTTTAATTTGAATGGAGGTAGCCAGATAACCCAATTCAATGAGAAGAAACCTATTTCTGATATTGTAAATGATGTGAGTACTTTATTTTTCAAAAATAATTTTGCCAAATTCTACGAGAAGAATTTTATAAAAACAAGTTACAGTCAGGAGATAGTTAATGGTTTTTCGGCTGCGGTATCATTAGAATATGCCGAAAGAAAACCTTTATATAATACTTCTGAACAAGTTTACTTTCAACAAGATAAACCTTTCACTTCAAACAACCCTTTACTTCCGTTTGACGACACTATTCCTGCCATACAAAAAAACAATATTATAAAGGCAAATATAGGAACCAAGATTACTTTTGGACAACAATATATTACTAGACCTGATGGTAAGTACAACATAGGAAATGATAAATTTCCTACGCTTCATTTTAATTATGAAAAAGGTTTCGCAGCAAGTAAAACCGAAAATAATTACGATTTTCTATCTTTTAGAGCAGAACAAGATGTAACCTTAGGAAACAAAGGGGTATTTGCTTACAATGCGATTGCTGGAAAGTTTTTTAATACAGAAAACATTTCCTTTGTTGATTATAAACATTTTAACGGTAATCAAACTCACATAGGACAATCGGATAGGTATTTAAACCAATTTAATTTACTACCGTATTATACTAATAGTACTAACGATGCTTTTTTCGAATTCCATTCAGAGTACGACGATAAAGGATTTATTATCAACAAAATTCCTGTTGTACGTTCGCTAAAAGCTAATTTAATTCTAGGAATACATTATCTAGCAGTACCTAATCGTTTACCTTACAGGGAGTTTTCTGTTGGATTAGACAACCTTGGATTTGGAAAATTCAAATTCTTTAGATTTGATTATGTTAGAAGTTATCAAAACGGCTTCAATTATGACGGTGTGGTTTTTGGATTAAAGATTTTGAATGCATTGGATTAGGAAGATGGTACTTCGACAAGCTCAGCAACCTTTGGAAGATGGAAGAAGCTAGAATACAACCGCGTTGCAAACGCTTGTTTTTCTTTTTCCTGTAGGTAGAGAATATCCTAGCGTACTTTGCAAATCTTTGCGAACCTTGCGGTTAAGTTTTTTTTTTTATGGTAATAAAACACGAAGTTTCACAAAGAATATAACCGCTAAGAACGCTAAGTTCGCAAAGCTATACCACAGTTTGTCACTCCGAGGAAGAGAAGTCTCATAATCTTTTTATAAATTCTAATTTCTGAATTCTAAATTCTAATTCCTCAAAGGCAAAGAACACAAAGGTTTTCCTAAAACAACTTAAAATAAAAAAGCCAGTCTTATTTTTTAAAACTGGCTTTTCGTTACTAGTCCTATTTTTTATTAAAAATATTTCGTTTTATTACTAATAATTGCAAAATAAAAAACTACTAAGTATTCCTAAATTTTATACGATTTCAGGTATACTGCAACTTATGTTAACATTACTATTATTTAGCCTGAACAGCAGTATCTGTAAAATCTGTGAACAAACCATCTAAACCTAATTTATAAAATGCTTGATATTCTAAAATTGGATTATTAGAATAATTTCTCAACAATCTTCTGCTTTCATTTCTAAAAGTATAAGCGTGAACTAATAAACCTCTTTTATGAGCCTCTGAAATAAGATTTGTTGGCGTAAGTGCATCTTTATCACTATCGTTTATTTTTCCATCAGCATTCATATCATCAGCAATTCCGTCGTTATTTGCATCAGTTCCTTTGTAGGATATAATAAATGGTTTCCAAGGTCCAATACCATTAGCATAAGTTTTTACAAAATCTAAACCTTGTGATGTTCTAAAAAAGCTGAAATCTCTTGAATCACCATTTAGATACCAATCATATGGTTTTCCATCTGAAATAAATTCTCCACTAGGAACAGCGAAAATTAAATCACCATTTAATGCAACATCATAACAACTTAGTAACTGAATTATTTTAACCTTTGATTTACTTCTAATATATTGTAAGTTGGAAACTTCAAATGACTGAACGTAAACTGGGGCCAATTCATTATTCCATCCTACACTAGTTAATTCCTCCAATAATTTGTCAGAAATTTTTAAATTTAGTGCTTCATGGAATGCAGGGTGTTTTGTTTCAGGATAAACACCTATAGTTTTCCCTAATTGCGAAGATTTTTGCTTAGCAAGTGCAATTACTTCAGCAAAAGTTGGAATGTTGTATAATTCATTATATTGTTGTGGTCTTTCAGAAAACGCTTGTTTAGCTTTTAATTGTTTTATCTCAGCTAAAGTAAAATCACATACAAACCAATCATTTACATTAACACCGTCAACATTTTTTGTAGTTTTTTTATTTGCAAAAGCAGCAATACTTGCCACATTAGTTGTTCCTGAAAGCATAGGTTCGTGGCGCACAACTAAATAACCGTCTTTTGTCATTACTAAATCAGGTTCTATAAAATCGGCACCTAATTCAATAGCTTTTGTATAAGCTTCAATAGTATGTTCAGGTAAATATCCAGAAGCTCCTCTATGTGCAACTATTAGAGGATCTTTTCCTGATAAGGTAGGATATTTTGAGCTGCTTGTTGGTTGATCAATGATAGGATTTTCTTTGTCTTTATCGCAAGCGATTAGCAATAAACCTACAAAGAATAAAATAGACGCTTTTGAAATCATTTTGTTTGTTTTTTAATTACTTTAATTGTTTAAGCAAAGTAATCTGATTTTGGAATGATTGCTATTAATTTTGGGTTAAGAGTAGATTATAAATATGTTTCAAGGCAACACCCTACTTCATACTTTCATTCTATTTTTTTTCTTAACCACAGATCTCTCATTCTAATTTTTTTTTTTAACCACAAAAGACACAAAGATTTCATAACGTGTTATTCTAATCCCGAAGCTTTGGGACTGAATTCTAAATTTTCTTGTAACACAGAGTTACACAAAGTTTGGCACGAAGTTTCACAGAGGTTTTAGGCTAACTTCTCAAAGCTATACCGCACAGTTGTCACTCCGATAACAAGGAGTCTCATAATTATTAGATTACTACTAAGCGGCTCGTCACTGCGAGGGGTTTCGAGGCACGAAGCAAAGCAGTCTAGATTCTTTTATTATAAACTTCAAATTTAAATATGAAATAGACATTTTAATATTTACCTATTATTGGCTTTTTTCTTTGTGCCATTTCGTATTCCAAAATAGAAACTAAATTTTGCATTGAGGTATCTAATTTAATGTAATGCAATGTTATATCACCGTATTCTTTTGGGTTAAACCAATGGAATAATTGCATACCAGCGGTTTTTTCTGTTTTGTTATAGCCTAAATGGGTTACTAATCTTCCCCAAAAGCCTTTTTTAACTTTACCTACGTATAAAGTAAAATCAGAATCTTTTATATCCTTTTTATAGGATGATGTATTTCTATAATTTTCATTTTTAAAATCATATTTCATAGGCTCACGATAAGCTACATATTTATTGCGTAACGTTTCCTTACTTACTTTGTTTTTATCAAACTCGAACCAATATATTACAGGTTGATTTATTTTTAGTAGTTCTTGAAAAGTAACACTATGTTCAGCGCAGGTGGTTATATTGACTCTTTGCCTATAGTCTTCGTTAAAAAAAGTTTCGTTGATTACTATGCTTTTAATATCACTCTGGTCTATTTTACAAGTAGCTAGTGTGGTAGTCAAATCGTTTATAATGTTGTTTAGTTCTGTGTTTATCATAATGTTGTCTCTTTATTACTTAAATCATTTTTCACGATTTATTTTCTTAAAAGCTTCTTTGGCTAAAAGTTCTGTTATGGTCTTATTAAAATCTTTTTCCTCCATATACCTTGCAAAAATATCTTCATTTTGATCGATACGTTCTACAAATAATTGTTGTAAAACATTTTTAAACATTAAGGTAAATTTATCTTGTGGATTGGATTGCGCTGCTTGGATAATATCCTCATTTTGAATAGCCGATTCTACAATTTGATCAAAGAAATATTGATCGGCTTGCGTAAAATCAGTCCCGTAACGTTCATTTACTACATCTACAATTCTAGATATAGGGGTATATTCTTCTCGTACCATTCCTGTCGCAACATCTGTTGGTCCATCAAGTTGGTATTGTTTAGGAGTTTTTAAACTTATAGAGCCTTCGCTAATTTTTTGTAAACGATAATACTCTAAACGTACAGTATCATCAAAATTATAGGCTGCTCCAGTATTTCGTTTGGGTAATTTGTTTGATAAATGCCTTAAGAAAATAAATAGTTTCTCTAAATCAGAATCCTGATAAGGAATAATTTGACTCAAAAAAGCATACAAGTTTTTATAAGCGGTTATTTTACCTCTCCATAATTCTGCTTCTTCTTCTTGTTCTTCTAAAAAGTATCTGAATTTTTCAACAGGAATGTCTAATATATGATTCATATCCTCGTGATCCTTGTTGCTTTGTTTTTCCTTCGGTTTAAAATAGATTTCAGTAAAATGGTTTATATCATTATATGTAAATATATCTTCTAATAATAATTCTTGTTGAATACGATATAAATTATTAGGGTCTGCTTCCTGACCTAGTACAGCACCTTCATAATAGGTTTTAAAAGCGGCTTGAATTTCCTCGCGGTCATTTACAAAATCAAGTACAAAAGTATCTTCCTTGAGCGGATGGGTACGATTTAAACGCGATAAAGTTTGTACTGCTTGAATACCCGACAAACGTTTATCTACATACATAGTATGCAAAAGCGGTTGATCAAACCCTGTTTGGTATTTATCGGCTACTAATAAGATACTGTATTCTGGAGTGGCAAAATGTTCAGGTAACTCTTTTTCTTTAATGCCCTTATTCATTTCCACTTCTGTATAAAGGGTATCAGGCAATTTATCATCTTTGACTTCTCCCGAAAAAGCTACTAATGATTTTATATTATACCCTTTAGCTTTAATTACTTCGTCAAAACTTTGCTTGTATCGAACCGCTTCTAGTCGAGAACCTGTTACGACCATTGCTTTTGCTTTGCCTCCTATTTTATGGCGAGTCGATTGGTAAAAGTGCTCAACCATTACCTCTGTTTTTTGTGCAATATTGTGCGGATGCAAACGCATAAAACGGCCTAAGGCTCTAGCTGCCTTCTTGCGTTCTACTTTAGGATCTTCTTCGGAAGCTTTAATCAATTTGTAAAAAGTAGCATAAGAGGTATAATTTTCTAAAACATCTAAGATAAAGCCTTCTTCAATGGCTTGACGCATCGTGTATTTGTGAAGCGGTTCGCCATTAGTAGCAAATAATTTTATGGTTTTATGTTTGGGCGTAGCAGTAAAAGCAAAGAAACTGATGTTTTTTTGTTGCCCGCGTTTTGCCATATTACGGTAAAGAGCCTCTAAACCTTGCGCTTCTTCTTCTTGTGCTTTTTCTTGCGCTTCTTGTGCTAAGGCTTCGCCACCCAGTACCTCTTTTAAATCGGCGGCGGTTTCTCCTGATTGTGAGCTGTGGGCTTCGTCAACTAAAATGGCATAATTTTTTGTTTTTAATAAGCCTGTTGTTTCTTCTCCACGTTCTTCGGCTAGTTTTCGTAATTGGTCTGTTACAAACGGAAACTTTTGTAAGGTGGTAATAATAATAGGAACGCCATTTTCTAGAGCCTCGGCTAATTGTTTAGAGTCTTTATCTATTTTTAAAACAACGCCTTTTTTATGTTCAAACTGGTAAATAGTATCTTGTAATTGTCTGTCTAATACCACACGATCTGTAATCACTATTACCGAATCAAACAAACGGGTATTATCTGCTTTATGTAAAGAAGATAAACGATACGCTACCCAGGCTATGGTATTACTTTTGCCACTTCCTGCGGAATGTTCTATTAAATAATTTGTCCCAACATTATCCTTTAATGCTGTTGCAATCATACTGCGAACAGCTTGTAATTGATGATAACGAGGAAAAATCATCGTTTCTTTTTTTATTTTTCTCCCTTCATCCGTGATTCTTTCCTCTACTTGCAAATGAATGAACTTTCCTAAAATATCCATTAGGCTATCTTTTTGCAAGACTTCTTTCCAGAGGTAAGCTGTTTTATAACTCAACCCTTCTAAATCTACAGGATTGCCCGCACCGCCTTCGTTACCTTTATTAAACGGAAGAAAATAAGTGGCTTCTTTAGCTAAACGAGTGGTCATTTCGACCTGATCAGTATCTACAGCAAAATGAACGAGTGTTCTTTTTTTAAATTCAAACAGCAGTTCACGAGGATCACGATCGTGACAATATTGTTTTTTGGCGTGAGTTATATTTTGATGAGATAGTTGGTTTTTAAGTTCTAAGGTTACCAATGGAATACCGTTTACACTTAAAACAACATCGATCGAATTTTGATTGCGATTGCTATAATAGAGCTGTCGCGTAATCCCGAATATATTTTTATGATACCGTTCTAAAACCTCTTCATTCATAGAATGCGAAGGTTTAAAATAAGCCAAGTGCAATTGTTTGCCATAACATTTAAAACCGTGGCGTAAAGTGGACAAAATACCGTGAAGCTCAATCCATTTGGTCAAATCATATAAAATTTGATTCCCTGTATTGTCCCCTAAAATAGTTTGCAACTTTTCCCAGGTTTTAGGCTGGGTATCTTGTATAAAAGCAAGTGTTGTTTCAGGAAAAATAGCTTTGTCTTTGTCATAACTGCTACTAGCTATCGTTTTGTATCCTGTAGCAAGCAATACGGTTTCTATACTTTTTTCAAAGGCTATTTCTTTGGTTTGGGTATTTCTCATACTTTTCCTGAATGATTTAAATGATTGGCTGTTCTTGGTGTAATTGAATTTGTATTTATATCAAAACAGCTTGCTTCTGTACCTATAAAAGTATTAATTAATTTTTGTCGAACAACAGGAACTCCTTCAAATGCTTTCATCCAAATAGAAAAGAACCCTACCGATTGTGCTTCTCTTACTATTCTTCGAATATTAACTTCTCCATTATTATAATCATTCAGTGCTTCTTTCGCTTGAATCCAAGCTTGTACCCTTTGACCTGATCTTATTAAGGCAGTAAAAAGTTTAGTTTCATCTGTTAAGTCTTCCTCATCAATGTTTAGATTTACCAAATCGATAGTATTTTGTGCCATAGTATCTATTGGTGCAACACTTGTAGCAATAACCTCTCCAGTTTCTAAATACTCAAAACCAATAAAGGTATTATCTCTATCTGGTAACAAATAGGTTGCTTCATCAATGATTTCAACACCTTTTGCTGAATTACAATTGACACAAGCTAATAAGAAATTATCCCAATTTTCTCTAAGATGACTGTAACCTAATGCATCATCTTTAGGAAAAATATGCTCAATTGCTAAATTGGTTGCTATTTGTCTTTCACAATAAGAACAATAGGTACCAATTCTATCAACCAAAGGTCGTTTTGCATCTTCATATTTTGCAAAAACTTGGGGTGAAGTTCCTTTATTAATGGGTCTCATCTGTAATAATACCTTTACTTTCTAATAATGCTATATAGGCTGGATTATCTGAAAATGGAGCTAACAATTGAGCTAATTCTATTTGAATTTCAGCTTTTCTTTCATCGCCCGCTTTTTTAAATTCACTTGATAAAGTCAAATATTTTTCAGCAACCGCTTTCATTTCCTTAATTCTTGGGCTATATTCAGTGTTTTGAATATCCATAACATATTTTGAAACTTCTTCTAAACTTTTACCATATGGTTCTACTACTATTTCATTGTCAAGTGATATTAATTCACCTTCACGCGCTGTTTGAATGATAAATGGAGAATGCGTTGTAAGTATGAATTGAATGTTTGGAAAAATGTTTCTTACATTTTCTAAAAGTTCCAACTGCCATTTTGGGTGGAGATGCAACTCAATTTCATCAATCAAGACAACACCATATCCAAGCAAAGGATTTTCTAACGCTGGATTAGCTAAGGCTAATCGTCTACCTAAATCAGAAATCAAAGCAATAAAAGCTCTTTCACCATCTGACAATTGTTTTACATCAATTACTTTTTCGCCTTTTTGGATTACCAACCGCAAAGGATTGGTTTCAACGTGCAAATCCCCAAAATCTTCCATAAATTGAGAAATAGCCGAATTGATTGCCTCAATAGTATTTTGATTAAAAGTAGCTTCTGTATTAGTTGTATCTACCTTATATCTATACATCAAATCTTTATAATCTACTAAGCGATTTACTAATGCGCCATTATAAGCCATTGCCTGACCTGAAGGAACAACCTCTGGTAATATTTTAGGAAATTTGTAACCTGCTCTATCTGTTGTATAAAAAACAGCTAAAGGAGCTTGATCGTCTCCACGTTGAGTATCTCCATAAGCATTCGTAATTCGCTCTCTTACTCTTTTAGTTAATTTGGTTGAGATTTCCTTGGTTGTATAATCAATAGTGAAATTTACTGGATGACCAGCGCAATTTGCTTTTAAAGTGAGTTGCATAGCCTCTTTTCCTATCGTAATATCACTCTCTTTTATCTTAATTCTTCTTGATTTTGAATGTGATATTTGAGGTACTAAACGAGATAAAGCCAAAACCAAAGCCTCTAAAATGGCTGTTTTCCCTTTTCCGTTAACACCTGCTATTAAAGTAATGTTAGAATTGAATTTAAAATAATGGTCATCTTCTAAAACCCTGAAATTTTTTATACTTAACTCTCGAATTCGCATATTAATCTAAGTTTATTTCACCGTTTATGGCAGCTGATATAATGGAAGTTCTTTTTTCTTTTAATAATTCAATTGAAGTTGATATTTTATTTACAATATTGAAATGATTGAAATAAATATTCTCAAGATGTTCAACAACTAAAATTTGTTCATTTAAATCTGGAATAGGAATTTGAATATCTCCAAGTTTCTGTTGATTGAGAATAGGTAATGTAGCACTATTTGCTAACATTTTGGATACTTTTATTGTAGCCGATAAAGAGTAGGCAACAAACATTTTATTAATATCATTATTAAGTTCAATTATATTAATTTGTTGATTAGTATAAAAATTAGTATCTGTTACAGCTATTTTTCCAAGTGTGGCACCAATACCAACAAACATAACGGAATTAGTATCATAAAGTCTAACATTATTATCTTCAACAACTTCAAAACTTAATTTTCGTTTAGATTCATTTACAAAATTGAAGTCTTCATTAAAATCTCCTGGTGTAAACCAATTCCAAACATTTTCGTTTAATTCTTCAATAGGAATATCATACCCATTTGGAGTACTACCAGTATCAATGTTTTTACTCAAATACTTCAACTTCACTACCTCCCAATGTTCAGGAATTTCCCCCAGCCATTCTATACCCGAATCTTTCATAGCTACGGTAGTATCTAAGCCTTTGGTTACCGCTTGATTGATAACGGCTTTTTTCTTTTCTTCTAGTAGCGCGATTAATTTTGCTTTCTTTTCAATTAAAGCGTCTATTTTATCAACTTCTTTATCTAAATAAGCGATGATTTTATTTTGTTGTTTAATAGAAGGAATCGGTATTGATATATGTTTAATAAAATCTTCCCAGCTAGCTCTAGGCATCTTAGCACCAGTAGTAGAAGAATCTACTAAATCAATAAATTTTTTATTTATCATTACATAGAATAGATATCTAGGTATTATATCTTGATTAAAAATTCTTAAGATAAGTAATTCACCAAAAGCACCACCTATCGATTCTGCTATATAAACTTTTCCTAAATAAGGACGAAGCTTATTAAAAAGAATATCATCTTTAATAAATTTAGATAGTTCACTTTCATAATTATAAGCATCTAAATCTACCAGTTTACCAGTAAATCCTTGAATATTTTCAACTGCCAATTTTAATTCAGTTTCATCTTTAAAAACTTCATCAATTTTAGATACTATATATTTTAATTTTAATAATTTCCAATTATTTCGATTATCTCCAAACCAAGTATTCATTATATTTTCAGTACTAATCATATGTTCAAATTAGTTAATAATAGTTTGGATTTCTTGTAAAAGTTCATTCAACTCATTATTAATAATTTCTAACGAACGATTTTCACTCATTGTAAAGAAATAACGATTAAAATTGATTTCGTAACCTACTTTATCTTTGGTACGATCCATCCAAGCATCAGGCACAAAAGGCAGTACTTCATTTTTAAAATAGTCTTGTATGTCTATTTTTAAAGGAATGTTTTCAAAATCACGTAAATCGGCATCGGCTTCATACTCGTCTTTGCCTTTTAGTACTTTCTCGGCTTCTGGATCTTTGGTCGTAAATACACTTCTAAATAAACTGAGTTCTCTAGCAGACCATTTTAGTTGGTTAATTTTTTTGATTTCTTTGAGTGTTTTATTCCAATCGAGTAAAGGTTCACGCCCTAGTTTTTTATCGATGGCTTGTACATCGTCTAACAAATGAGGACAAGCATCTAAGAAAGCTGTTTTAGCTTCTAAACTCATTTGGTATTTTAAACGCAAAGGACGCTCTATGGTTACTCGGGTAAAACCAAAATCGGCATTATCAAAAATCTTAGAATGTTCGGTTGTGGTATGTAAACCGTATTCTTGGGTAATCATAGCAATATGATCGGGTTCCGTTACCTGTATGATGCCATCATTTACATTGCCTTCTCCTATTTTACGGCGTTTGCTCCCTTGACTTTTACGCATAGGGATATAAAAATCGCGGGCATCAAACAACTGGATTTTACCTTTTCGGTCGTCTTTTTTTCTATTGGTCAATACCCATATATAGGTGGTAATGCCTGTGTTGTAAAACATTTGTTCGGGTAAGGCAATGATACTTTCTAGCCAATCGTTTTCAATAATCCATTTGCGTATATCGCTTTCACCAGAGCCTGCTCCTCCAGAAAACATAGGCGAACCACTAAACACGATTGCTAAACGCGAACCATATTTTTTATCTTGAGGGGCATACGGTTCAAATTTGCTAATCATATGTTGCAAGAACAATAAAGCACCATCATTTACTCGGGGTAAACCTGCTGTAAATCGACCTGTTTTGTCACGGTCTATTTGCGGTTTTTGTTTTTTCCAATCTACCCCAAAAGGCGGGTTGGCAATTAGGTAATCAAAGTTTTTATCAGGAAACTGATCTTCCACCAATGTATCACCATATTTTATAGTGTCTTCAAATTTTGAATTGGTATCGTTTTTAATCAATAAATCGGCTGCCGCTGTGGCAAATGCTCTTTTGTTATAGTCTTGTCCGTAAGCCACTAATATTGCGTCTTCATTGAGTTCTTTCACGTGATTTTTAGCTTCAGATAACATACCGCCTGTACCACAAGTAGGATCCATAATTTCGCGAATCACCGATTTGCCTTGTAGGAAGTTATCATCATCAATGAATAAAACATTCACCATCAACTTAATGATTTCACGAGGTGTAAAGTGATCCCCCGCAGTTTCATTTGCCAACTCATTGAATCGTCGAATTAAGTTTTCAAAAATCAAACCCATATCTCTGTTAGAAACCATAGTAGGATGCAAATTGACTTTAGCAAATTCAGAAACGATTAAGTACAAGATATTAGCATCGTTCATCGCAAATATTTCTTTTTCAAAATCGAAAAACTCAAATATTCTTCTCACATTTTCTGAAAAACCGTTAATGTAGCTTACTAAATCTTGTGCAATACTATCAGGTGCGCCTTTTAACTTCTCGAACGTAAAGGGTGAGGTATTGTAAAATTTTTGCCCTGTGATTTTTTCTAATTTAGAGGTTAAAATAGAAACCGGAATATCGTTGTCATATTTCTTTTTTAGGCTGTTGTATTCGTTTATTACTTCCTCTTTAGTGCTTTCTAACACCGAATCAAAACGACGTAATACGGTCATAGGTAACATCACACGTTCGTACTGTGGTGGTCTGTAGGGTCCACGTAATAAATCGGCTATATCCCAAATGAATTTTATATGTTGTTGATGTGTGGTCATTGTTTTAAATGCGATAAGTTGATAAAACTTTATTTTTGTAGTTTGTGAACAAAAATAAGGTACTTTTTTGATTTAAAATTAATATTTTCTCGAAAGTGTGCAATGGTTAGGCTTTAGTTGTAAACCTTTACTCCCCCCTCCCCTCATTCTCCTCCACTCTAAACCTCACGATACGTTCAATTAATTCATACGGGATAGGTTCATTAAGCGGAAACTGCACCGAGCCTTTCCCTTGTTTATAGTTGGCAAGGGCATCTTTGAACGCTTCGTGTCCTGAGGGGGTGGCATACAAACCTATATGATTTTTATACCCCGCAAAATACACCAAAGGTTTTTTGTGGGTCTTGTAGGCTGGCATCCCATAGGAAATAGACTCCTCGGCATCAGGAGCGATTTGCAAAATTAAGTTTCGGAGGGTGTGCATAATTTCTTGTACAGGCGCAGGAAACTGTTGGATATAAGCTATTACAGAGGTGTTTTGGGTAGTAGTTTTTGGTTTCATTATTTGGGTTTTCTAAACTCTAAATTAGGAATTTTTTGAATAAACCATTTAGAAATTGAGGTTATTAAGATTGCTAATGGTTTATTCCGCTACGTTCTTAATTTTCTTAATCGCTTAATGGTGAAATAAAATAAATGACTGTTTTTAATAATTGCCACTCCCGAATCTGTCCTATCGTGTGGACACAATTCTTACTATTTTTTTAATCTTAAAAACATAAGTTT
>JASGCW010000091.1 GCA_030053945.1 Limnohabitans sp. | reverse complement strand
AATTACTAATTTTGAACTGCTTGTTTTTATTTAAAAGTTTAAATCACTTCAATAAAAATCCCAAGCCTCAGTACTGAAGTTTGGGATTTTGTTTTAAGGTCAATTAAAAGTTAGCTTTGTAATAGAAAAATCTATTTAGAACGTAATTTTTCTTTTACATCTGAATTATCTCAAGACTTTTGACACTTATTTTTTATCGTTTATAGTATGCGACTATTGTAGCTTTTTCAATAGTGTTAGCGTTTAGGTAGAAACCTACTAAAGCAGGATTTGCATTTTTGTCAAGCCCAAGTTTGTCTGTCTTCAATGCATAAACAGTGATTACATATTGATGAAAACCGTGTCCTTCTGGAGGACAAGGACCTCCATATCCTCCTTTCCCAAAATCAGTAATACTTTGTATGCTTCCCGAAGGAGAAAGATTTAATCCTAAGTTACCAGCATTTTGTTTTAACTCTTTTGCATTGGTGGGAATGTCAAAAATTACCCAGTGCCACCATCCGCTTCCAGTTGGAGCAATTGGGTCGTGGATTGTTATTGCAAAACTTTTTGTTCCTTCAGGTGCGTTTGCCCAAGATAATTGTGGTGAGATATTTTCTCCAGTACAACCAAATCCGTTAAAAACCTGTTTTGAAGTCATTTGACCTCCTATGTCATCACTTTTTAAAGTGAAAGTCTGAGCCTTAGTAACCAAGCCTAATGCTAATGCTACTATTAAAAAAATATTTCTCATTATGTATAAAATTTTGTTTTGTAAAGGTAGTATCAAGATTTTATAAGTTTTGTTGTGAAAAGTTCAAAAATTTGCGCTAAAAGTTCAAATTAAAATTGATAATTCGTAGGTGATGTTCCAAAGTGTTTTTTGAACTCATTGCTAAATGCTGATAGTGTTTCGTAGCCTAAGTCGGTGTAGATTTCAGATGGGCGTTTGTTTTGTTGAAGTAGTACAATTGCTTTTTGCATTTTTTGTTCAATAAAATATTGTTTGGGTGAAGTCTGAAAAACTTCTGAAAACTTTCTTTTAAAAGTTGAAATACTCATATTGCATAAAAATGCTAATTCTTCAATGGTCAAATTACTGTTTTCCTCTTTTTGAATAACATTTAAAAAAGGTATATCGTTATTTTTCTTTAAAAGGGTTTGAAAAAAAGGGACTATAATTTCAGAACACTTTTCAAAGAGATATAATAAGATTTCTTCGACTTTATTTTCTAATAATTTTTGATTTGAATTAGAAGAAAGCAAGTCGAGGGATATTTCAAAATTTGAAATATAATTGTCTTTTTTTATTGAAATTATATCTATCTCTATAAAATCTTTTGAGGGAAATGTTATTTTATTTTTGGTTAAAAAATTGAATGCAAATTCGTCTGAAAAGAACATAAGTATACTTTTATAGGTATTTTCAATAGTTGTTTTTTCAGACATAAGGGTATTGCCAGATTTTAGTAAAAAAATGGAATCGTTTTGTAAAATTAAGTTGCTGTTTGGTTTTCGTATTTCTTTTAACCCCTCTTGTAAAAAGCAAATTAAATTTTGGTTAAAGGCTATTTTATTATTGGTAGATGAAATCCCTGATTTGTAAAAATAAAAGTTTACTTCTTTTAATTGGTCATTAAAAAAATCATTTGGTAATTCATTGATTTGTGATTTCATCTATAAAAACTAAGCTTGTAAACTGTGAAGCCTTGCCACATACTTCCCAATCACATCGAACTCTAGGTTTACTTTTGTTCCTATTTTAAAACTATGAAAATTTGTATGCTCGTACGTATAAGGAATAATTGCCACACTAAATTCATTAATTTTTGAATTTACTACTGTAAGACTAGTTCCATTAATAGTAATAGAACCTTTTTCGATTGTAATGTTGTTTAGGTTTTTGTCGTATTCAAAAGTGAAATACCAACTTCCATTTGCTTCTTCAATGTTTTTGCAAATAGCGATTTGGTCAACGTGTCCTTGTACAATATGTCCGTCTAAGCGATCGCCTAATTTCATTGCACGTTCTAAATTGACTTTGTCGCCTATATTCCAATCGCCTAAATTTGTTTTCTCAATAGTTTCCTTGATTGCTGTGACAGTATAAAGGTCATTATCGATTGCAACGACTGTTAGACAAACACCATTATGTGCAACACTTTGGTCAATTTTTAATTCGTTAGTAATATTAGATTGTACAGTAACGTGAATGTTTTCGCCTTCTTTTTTTAAATCTTTAATAACTCCAAGAGTTTCTATAATTCCTGTAAACATTAACTGATTAATTTTAGTAAATTTGCATTCAAAATTAGCAATAAATACCTTGTACTAATGACAAAAAAAACAGAAAATATATTTGTAGGGATTTCGATAGGGGATTTAAATGGAATAGGTAGTGAAGTAATTCTAAAATCATTTGAAGATACTCGAATGTTGGAGTTGTGTACGCCTATAATTTTTGCTAATGTTAAAATTCTTTCTTTTTTAAAAAAGCAATTGAGTTTGAATGTTAATTTACATGGTATTGACAAAATAGACCAAGCCATAGTAGGTAAGATTAATGTACTTAATGTTTGGAGAGAAGGGGTGAATCTTGAATTAGGTAAAGAAGATGAAAATGTGGGCAAGTATGCTGTCAGATCTTTTGTTGCCGCTACTAAAGCATTAAAAGAAGGCTTAGTAGATGTTTTAGTAACAGCTCCTATGAGTAAATCTAATATTCAGTCGGAAGAATTTTCTTTTCCAGGTCATACAGATTATTTGAATCAAGAATTAGAAGGAGATGCTTTAATGTTTATGGTGCAGGATAATTTGCGAGTAGGATTGTTAACAGATCACGTACCTATTAATGAAGTGGCAAAACATTTAAAAGAGCAATTGATTAGAAACAAAATTAAGACAATCAATCAATCTTTAATTCAAGATTTTGGAATTAATAAACCAAAGATTGCTGTTTTAGGATTAAATCCGCATTCAGGAGATAATGGAGTGATAGGTAATGAAGAAGAAAAAGTTTTGAAACCAGCTTTGAAAAAAATATTTGAAGAAGGAATTTTGGTCTTTGGTCCATTTTCGGCAGATGGCTTTTTTGGAAGTGGTCAATATGAAAAGTACGATGCAGTAATTGCAACCTATCATGATCAAGGATTAATACCTTTTAAAACACTTTCGTTTGGTAAGGGTGTGAATTATACAGCGGGGCTAAATAAAATCCGTACTTCTCCAGATCATGGAACTGGATTTGATATAGCAGGTAAGGGTATTGCAGACCATAGTTCTTTTACCGAAGCTATTTATGCAGCTATAGATATTTTTAAGTCAAGAAATGAATACAATGTAATGGTTTCAAACCCTTTAAAAGTGAAAGAAAAGTAGTTATAAACAAAAAAATGTTTATAACCCTTTTTAATTTATAAATAATTTATATCTTTGCACACCCTAATTGAGGGACAAATTGTTGTTAAGATGAAACGCCGTAAGAAAATGTTTCTTTTTTAAGAGGTTGTTTTATAGAGCGTTCCATCTGATACCTATAATTAATGTAGTATTATCAGATGAAAGTTACAAATGAATTTTTAATTCCTTATGTGGGATTAAAGTTGGGAAAACATCAGTTTGACTATCAAATTAGTAAGTCGTTCTTTGATCACTTTCAATATGACGAATTTGATTCGGCTAACATAAAAGTGGATTTGGTATTAGAAAAACAAAGCAGTATGCTTGAATTAAATTTTAAGCATAAAGGAACAGTAAATGTTCTATGTGATGTAACAGGTGAAGCTTTTGATTTGCCTATTAAAGGAAAATTAAAGCTCATTGTTCGTTTTGGGGAAACTTATAACGATGAAAATGAGGAGTTGCTTATATTACCTTTTGGTGAACATCAAATAGATGTTACTCAATATATTTACGAGATGATTGCTTTGTCTATACCATTAAAGAGAGTGAGCCCTAACGCAAAAAATGTTGATGCGTTAGATAAACTTAAGAATGTTGAAGTCAAAGACGAAAAAGTAATAAAAGAAGAAGAAATTGACCCGCGTTGGGCAGCATTAAAAAAACTATTAACGGATAAATAATTTTGTAAAATGGCACATCCTAAGAGAAAAACCTCGAAAACAAGAAGAGATAAAAGAAGAACTCACTATAAAGCAACTGTAGCTCAAATCGCTACTTGCCCAGTGACTGGAGAAGCACATTTATACCACAGAGCTTACTGGCATGAAGGTAAAATGTACTACAGAGGTCAAGTAGTTATCGATAAATCGGTAGCTGTTGCTTAATACATTTTAGTAAAAAGAAATCTAACTCTCACATAGTGAGAGTTTTTTTGTTGGAAATAACTCAAATAATAAAAAAATGAAATTAATTGATTTCTATTTTGTAGAAATTTTGTAATTTCATCGACTTTTAGAACTAAGGTTTTAAAAGACATTATTTTAGACTTTATGAATACAATAACTGCCGCAATAACTGCCGTTGGCTCATATGTTCCTGATTATATCCTTTCTAATCAAGTATTAGAAACGATGATAGATACAAACGACGAATGGATTACCACTCGTACAGGTATCAAGGAAAGAAGATTGTTAAAAGAAAAAGGAGCAGGTTCTTCTTATCTTGCTATCAAAGCAGCACAAAATCTAATTGAAAAATCTGGAGTAAATCCTGCCGAAATAGATTTAGTGTTATTAGCTACCGCTACACCAGATATGCCTGTGGCATCTACAGGTGTTTATGTGGCAACGCAAATTGGTGCTGTAAATGCTTTTGCATACGATTTGCAAGCAGCCTGTTCAAGTTTCCTGTATGGAATGTCCACAGCTGCCGCCTATATTCAATCAGGGCGATATAAAAAAGTATTATTAATTGGAGCTGATAAAATGTCTTCAATTATAGATTATACAGACAGAGCAACCTGCATTATCTTTGGAGATGGTGCAGGTGCTGTTCTTTTTGAACCTAACTATGATGGTCTTGGCTTGCAAGATGAATATTTACGTTCAGACGGAATTGGTCGTGAATATTTAAAGATTGATGCAGGGGGTTCAATTTTACCTACTTCAAAAGAAACTGTTGAAAATGGCTTGCATACTGTTTTTCAAGACGGGAAAACTGTTTTTAAATATGCTGTTTCAGGTATGGCTGATGTGAGTGAAAAAATTATGAAGCGTAATAATTTGACTCATGATGATGTAAACTGGCTTATAGCACATCAAGCAAATAAGCGTATTATAGACGCTACGGCTGAACGTATGGGATTAGATGAATCTAAGGTTTTAATAAATATTCACCGTTATGGCAATACAACCTCAGGGACACTACCTTTATTATTAAGTGATTTTGAAGATAAATTTAAAAAAGGAGATAATCTTATATTTGCCGCTTTTGGTGGAGGCTTCACTTGGGGAGCTATCTATCTTAAATGGGCTTATGACAAACATTAATAAACCAAATTAATCATGGATATTAGAGAAATTCAAAACCTAATCAAATTTGTAGCAAAATCTGGTGCTACAGAAGTAAAATTAGAGATGGATGATTTCAAAATCACTATCAAAACAACTGCAGAAGGTGCGGCTGAAACTACTTATGTTCAAGCGCCTATGCAAATGGCTATGCCTCAAATGCAGGTTGCGCCAGTTGCTCAAACTCCAGTAACTCCAGTGGCTACGACTACTCCTGCTGCTGCAACAGAAACGGCTGATGATAGCTCAAAATATGTTACTGTAAAATCTCCAATGATTGGAACATTTTACCGTAAACCAGCACCTGACAAACCAATGTTTGTTGAGGTAGGTTCTTCAATTTCTAAAGGGGATACTTTGTGTGTTATTGAGGCAATGAAATTATTCAACGAAATCGAAAGTGAAGTTTCTGGTAAAATTGTTAAAATTTTAGTAGATGATTCATCACCAGTTGAGTTTGATCAACCTTTATTTTTAGTAGATCCGTCATAATAAGTTAGAAGTTAGAATTTGGAAGTTAGAAGTTTAGTATAATTCTGAAGTTTCAGAATTCTAAATTCTAAATTCTAAATTCACTATTGTCTAACAATCTAAATTTAGAATTATGTTTAAAAAAATACTTATCGCGAATCGAGGAGAGATTGCACTTCGTGTAATCAGAACTTGTCGTGAGATGGGAATAAAAACCGTAGCGGTTTATTCTACGGCAGATGCTGAAAGTTTACACGTAAAATTTGCAGACGAAGCGGTTTGTATAGGTCCTGCGCCAAGTAATCAATCGTATTTGAAGATGTCAAATATTATTGCTGCTGCAGAAATTACAAATGCAGATGCAATTCACCCTGGCTATGGCTTCTTATCTGAAAATGCTAAGTTTTCAAAAATATGTCAAGAACACGGAATTAAATTTATTGGTGCTTCCCCTGAGATGATTGAAAAAATGGGAGATAAAGCTACAGCAAAAGCTACTATGAAAGCTGCTGGAGTACCTTGTGTTCCTGGTTCTGAGGGTATTTTAGAGTCTTTTGATGAAGCTAAAAAAGTAGCAAAAGAAATTGGTTACCCAGTAATGATGAAAGCTACTGCTGGAGGTGGTGGTAAAGGTATGCGCGCTATCTGGAAAGAAGAAGAGCTTGAAAAAGCTTGGGAAAGTGCTCGTATGGAAGCTGCTGCTGCTTTCGGGAATGATGGTATGTATATGGAAAAACTTATTGAAGAACCACGTCATATCGAAATCCAAGTTGTAGGAGACTCATTTGGTAAGGCTTGTCACTTATCTGAAAGAGATTGTTCAGTTCAACGTCGTCACCAAAAATTAACAGAAGAAACACCTTCTCCATTTATGACAGATGAATTGCGTCACAAAATGGGAGAAGCTGCTGTAAAAGCTGCCGAATATATTAGTTATGAAGGAGCTGGAACAGTAGAATTCTTAGTAGATAAGCACCGTAATTTCTACTTTATGGAAATGAATACTCGTATCCAAGTAGAGCACCCTATTACAGAGCAAGTAATTGATTATGATTTAATTCGTGAGCAAATTTTAGTAGCGGCTGGTGTGCCTATTTCAGGTAAAAATTACTTGCCTCAATTACACTCTATCGAATGCCGTATCAATGCTGAAGACCCTTATAACGACTTCCGTCCTTCACCAGGTAAAATTACCGTTTTGCACTCTCCAGGAGGTCACGGAGTGCGTTTAGATACTCACGTATATGCTGGTTATACTATTCCGCCAAATTATGATTCTATGATTGCGAAATTGATTACTACTGCTCAAACACGTGAAGAAGCAATTAGTAAAATGAAGCGCGCTTTAGACGAATTCGTAATTGAAGGAATTAAAACTACAATTCCTTTCCACAGACAATTAATGGATGAACCAGATTATGTAGCTGGAAATTATACCACTAAGTTTATGGAAAGCTTCAAAATGAAGGAACCTAGAAATTAGTATTCTTATATACATAAAAAAATGCCCTCGAGATTTCGAGGGCATTTTTTATGATTTGAATTTGGGAATATTACATTTTCAATTTTGAAGCAATTGTTGCAGGAATCGCTTTTTTATGTAACAATATAGCAGTTGCTTTATATTTTGCAAATTCTTTAGTCATATACAAATATCCTTTGTAATCATTTGTAGTACCCCAAGAATTTTTTACGATATAATATTCTTTCCCGTTTTGGTCTTTAGAGATACCCACAATGTGCATTCCATGATCGTCAGTTGTAGTGTAATTATCAAATGCCATTTGTCTCATTTCTTCAGTAATAACTGCTTCTTTTTTAGGACCATTAAACATATCTGCTTTCTCTTCGGCAGTCATATCTTCTACCCTTTTCTCTGGAACATAAGCTACACCATTTTTCCAAGAGAAGCTTTTTTCGCTTACATCTCCAGCCCAAGCTACGGTATAACCGGTTTTAATCGCGTTGTCGATGATATCTGTTAACTCGTTCATTTTTACATTATATACTTGGTCATAATTCCAGTTGTCAGGAACCATTAATACAAATTTTGAATAATAAGGATATTCTTGTAAGGAAGAAATTTCAACATAATCATCTGCATTAAGTCCCACTACTTCTTTTGCAAAAGTTTCTGGAGTATATTTTTTTCCATTATAGTCAAAACTAGTAGGAACTTGACCTAAATAACTGTCAATCATTGCTCTGTAGGCTTTTTCCCAGTTTGGAGTCAATTGTCCATTTGGATTTGTTACTACTGCTTTAAGAAATCCTTCTATAAGAGCAGCCATTTCAGCAAATTTGTTTTTGTCGGTTCCGTAGTTTAAACCTGTATATACAGATTGCGGAACAGCACCATATTTGCGATACATATTGATTACGTCGTGAAAAGCACCACCATCACCTAAGGCTACAGAGCCGTGCATACGAACATAATTTTTTCCTTTTTCAATGTAAGCATTACGTGCAGAGAAAATTTGAGATAATTCAACTGGTTTTTTTCCCATACGAATCATTTCTGATTCTAAAAATGAATTTGCAGAATAACTCCAACAAGTTCCTGAAGAGCCTTGATTTTTGATAGGAGTATTCTCAATATTGATTACATCTGTAAATTTGAAAAATTCTTTACTTTTTTCACTAGCATTTATTTTGAGGGAATTTACTAGATTGTCTTGTGCCTGTGTTGAGATTATAGTTCCCAAAAATACAGTTGTAAGTAGTAATGGTTTAAGATTCATAAGGTTGTGATTTTTTGGTTTTAAAGTGTAAAATTAAAAATTAAGACGGCATAAGTGTGTTTTTAACAGCAATTTAGGTTTTTGTTAAGAAAAATGCCCTCTAATGAGGGCGAGATTGTTATAAAGTTTCTTTCAACCATTTGAAAAATTCTCGTTGCCAAACAAGAGCGTTTTGCGGTTTTAATACCCAGTGATTCTCTTCTGGGAAGAGTAGAAATCTACTTTTTATACCTTTTAATTGTGCTGCTTGGAAAGCTTCTTGACCTTGACCAATAGGTACACGATAGTCTTTACCTCCTTGGATAATTAGAATAGGAGTATTCCAGTTATTTATCAAGTTTATAGGATTGAATTCATTATATGTTTTTTGAGCAAGCGGATTTTCTTTTTCCCAATAAGCTCCTCCAGAATCCCAGTTGGTGAAGAAAACTTCTTCTGTAGTGCCATACATACTCTGAGTATTGAAAATTCCACAATGAGAAATAAAAGTTTTAAATCTGTTTTTGTGAATTCCAGCCAAATAAAATACAGAGTAACCACCATAACTCGCTCCAACTGCTCCTAAGCGAGCTTTGTCAACATAAGATTCTTTTGCAACATCATCAATAGCAGAAAGATAATCGTCCATTACTTGACCTCCCCAATCTTTACTAATTTGTTCGTTCCATTTTACTCCGTGTCCTGGCATTCCACGACGGTTAGGAGCTACAACAATATAACCTTGTGAAGCAATGGTTTGAAAATTCCAACGGAAAGAATAATATTGTGTTAGTGCACTTTGTGGACCGCCTTGACAGTACAATAGTGTAGGGTATTTTTTTGTAGCATCAAAATTAGGAGGTAATACCACCCAAACTAACATTTTTTTACCGTCAGTGGTAGTGACATAGCGTTTTTCTGTTTTACATAACGCTATTTTATTATAAGCTTCTGTATTTACATTAGTAATTTGTTTCCAAGCTTTCTTTTTCAAATCATATGAATAAATTTCTGAAGCGTGGTTCATATCATTTCTAGCTAAAATAATTTGAGTTCCAGTAAAACCTATTATTTCAGTAACATCAAAATTACCATTTGTAATTTGTTTCACCTGAGGTTTATCTAAGGTTACTTCAAATAACTGTTTTGTGCCATCTACAGGAGCAACAAAGTATATTTTTTTACTATCAGAACTCCATTTGTAACTATCTACAGTACCATCCCAATTAGCGGTTAAATTAACATCAGCCCCTTTTATTCTAACTATGATATCATTTTTGTCTGCTTCATAGCCATCACGTTTCATTTGAAGCCAAGATAAATCTCCTTTTGGAGAAAAAGAAGGGTGGGTGTCGTATCCAGGGTTGTTAGGAGTAAGATTTATAGTTTCTTTCGTTTCAATGTTATATTGATACAAATCAGTGTTAGTACTTGTTGCATAGGCAGTACCTGCTTTCTTTTTACATACATAGATGATATGTTTGCTATCTGGAGACCAAATGTAATCTTCATCACCACCGTGAGGTTTTTGAGGAGAATCATAAGGTTCGTTAGGCATAATATCGATAGGGGCAGCTAGTCTAACATTAGGAGCAGGAACTCCACTAAAGAAGACATGGTTGAAAGTTCCGTCTCTCCAAGTATCCCAATGGCGATAGTCTAAGCCATCATACACTTTAGCATCGGCTTTTTTAAGTTCTGGATATAGGTCTTTTCCTAATATATCAGTTACTTTTACTTCTTTATCAGACAAAATGTAAAGCCCATCTGGTGAAATATTTTTGTCTTTTACTAAATCTTTTACCTCAGCAACTTCTGTTGGAACACCTCCGCCTACAGGGATAGTGTAAAATTTAGAATTGGATTTATTTTCTTCTACAGAAGGTGTTGAAACTTTATAAACTAATTTGCTACCATCTTTAGAAATTCCTAGAGCCGTAACACGACCTAATTTCCAAAGCAATTCGGGTGTCATAACTTCTTGAGCTACTGTTGCGTTAATTCCCATAAATAATAAACTTAATAGGGCTAATTTTTTCATTTTGTTTTTACTTTTTTGTTGGCTAAAAGTACAATTTTTATTTATAAAAAAAGCTACCTCTTTTTTTGAGGCAGCTTTCAACTAAATTTAGGAATTATGGTTATTGTTTAATAAATCTTTTAGTAGTAACAGCATCAGCGTCATTTACTTCTAAAATATAACTACCATTATTTATAGAAGATACATTTATAGCACCAGAAGAAATTTTGCCTTCTAGGATAATTTGTCCCACTAAATTAAAAATTCTATAAGTTGCATTTTCAGATACTGAACTAATATTTAGAACATCACTAACAGGGTTAGGGTGTAAAGTTATAGCTTTAGCAGATTCTTCTCGTAAGCTTTCTTTTGCTGTAGTAGCAGTGATGTTTATTGTATAATCTTCTACTTGTCCGTATGTAAAAGTTCCACAAGAAGTAGGAATGGCATTATATCTCATAGAAACTCTCATTCTTGTTGCTCCTAATGTTGCTGTAGCAGGAATTGTAAATGTACCTGAAACTGGAGTAGTAGTAGAAGCAGCTTTTGTCCAAACAGTTTCGCCTGCATCTGTAAATACTCCATTTTTATTGTAGTCTATAAATACTGCATATCCTTCACTATAAACTGTGCTTGTCCAAGTAGGAGTAATGGTAATAGTTTGCGAAGAACCTCTAATAGCATTAGTTGACAAGGCTGTGAAGTTTTCATAACCAGCAGTTCCAGTTGAAGTATTATTGATAGTTCCTATAGCAACTTTTCCTATTCTTTCATCATTCGTATTAGTAGCACTTGAAGCACAATACGTAGTAGATGCAGCTAAAGTAGTTACACTTACCGCATTACTAGCCGCAGAAACATTTCCAGCAGCATCTTTAGCTTTTACAGTAAAAGAATAAGTAGTTGAAGCAGTCAATCCAGTTGCAGCAAAAGAAGTAGTAGCCGTAGAACCTTTTAATGTAGTACCTTGATATACATCATAACCTGTTACTCCTACATTGTCTGTAGAAGCAGTCCAAGACAAGTTTGTTGAAGTAGAAGTTGTTCCTGATGCAGTCAAATTAGTTGGTGCAGTAGGAGCTTGAGTGTCACCTGTGCCAGTAGTTACTGTTATGTTAGCATTATTAACATCAAAGAAAATATGATTAGTACCTTTTACCATAATTCTTCCAGTAGAAGTTGTAGCATTTGGTATAGTTACATTTTCAGTACCATCATTAGGAGTTCCTGCTAATAAAGTTGTCCATGTAGCACCGTTGTTTGTTGACCAAAGAATGTCAACATTTGCACAGTTAACACCATTAGCAGTAGTTCCAGCAACATTCCAAGTTATAGCTTGTGATGAACCACCAGTATAAGAAGTAGCAGTTCCTTGAGAGGTAATTGCAAATGGACCAGCTGTTCCATTTACTGTTACAATCATATTGTCAAAATTAGTTTGTCCTACTTTTACAGGGGCAGTCGAACTGTAAGGAGCATTGTCTCTTACGGTAAGTCTAAAGTTTAGTGTTCTAGCCACAGAACTTAAAGCCTCTACAACTATAGTTTCATTTCCTGTTCCATTAGTTGTGGTTCCACCTGCTAAAACTGTAGACATTATTGGGAAGTATCTTACTGGAGAAGTACTAGGTAACCAGCTTCTCCAGTTAGGTCCAGTAGCTTTAGTTGCACTTGCCACACTTGATGCTCCTGTTTGAGAAGAACTAGCATTATCGTATTGTTCCCACTGATAGGTTAATGCATCTCCAGCATTAGCATCTGTTGCAGATCCAGTAAGCATGAATGGAGTGCTTTTAGGTATAGTGTAATCTAAACCTGCATTTACTGTTGGTGTCGCATTATTGGCAGAGATATTAGTGGTTACTGGACAAGTTTTAGTACCTAGATTAGTTTGTATCTGCGCTATATTTGCAGCATGGAATGTTTCAATAGAATGAGGAGCAACGTCTTGAGAGGTAATTCCAGCATATCCCATAATGGTAACCCCTGAACCTACTTCCATATTTACGCCTGTTCCTTCATTATTATGAGAATAGGAGTGATTTGCTCCTAATTGATGTCCTACTTCATGAACAACAAAGTCGATATCAAAATCATCCCCTTGTGGAACGCTTCTAGTAGTGAATCCGCTTCCTTTTCCAGAACCGCAAACACATCCAATACATCCTGCATTTCCATTTCCAGTAACACCACCAACAGCAGAGAATAAGTGACCTATGTCATAATTTGCGTCACCTATCACACTTGTTAATTTAGTTTGCAACTGCGAATTGTAATTAGTGTCAGCTCCATCAGTATACCCATCTGTTGCAGGGTTGTTGAAAAAAACGTTTGTAGAGGTGTTAATTAGATTTAAATGTAATCCCAAATCTTTTTCATAAACACCATTGCAACGTGTTAATGTATTGTTTACTGCTGTAACTACTAATGAAATGGTACCTGTAGTGGTTGTCCATCCATAATAAGCAGAATATTCCGCAGTAACAGATTGGGCCAAGCGCATAACTTTTAATTGTCCTGCACTTGACATAGTGCTATTTTGAAGACTTTTGTTTAATCCATCTACCATATTTTTATCGACAGTTGAACAAGCCCAATTTAAATTGTTTTTGTCTCTTTGTGATTTATATACAGAATAGATAGTGTGATTAGCTGAGTAGGCTTCAATAAATTCAGTAGGTTTTTGATCCACTCTAAAAACTGTAGTTTGAATTCCGTTTGGTGCGATACTTAATTTTAAAGTAGCATTTTTGTCGGTGATTCCTTTTCCAGAATAGGCTCTTATTTCTGGAAAACGTGCTTGTAATTCTGGGTCAAAGTTTGAAGCTTCAAAAACTTCGAAATCTTCAATTTGACCGTCAGCATTAGGTAATGAAATAATTGTTGATTGTTTTCTCGAAGTTGCGCCAACTATAGAGAATAATTCCTGACGCAAAGGGTCTATGTTTAAACTAAAAAGTTTGAACTCTTTAGGATAATTAGACCTTGCAACAGTTTTGTCGGTTGGGACTTTACCTTTACTTGTCTCACTAATGGACCAGTATTTTCCAGTTTGAGCGTTACCTGCGAACGCCAAACAAGATAGGTACAGAACGGAAAGAACTTTTTTCATAGTTTGTTTGGTTTTTTAGTTAATATGTACGAATATATTAATAATATTAACAAATAATTAAAAAAAAGTTAAGTTGTTATCGGTTAAAATAAACATTTTATCGAGAATTAAGTTCAATGAAAATGAAAAGAAATCAATGATTTATCTATTGATTATCAGTATTTTATAAAAATTATTTTACTCTTAATAACAAAGTAGTTTTTCTATCCTCGAGACCAAAGGATAAACTGATTATTTGTTTTTTGTGCTTCGACAATCTTAGCAACCGATGGAAGTGGGAAGATGGTGCTTCGACAAGCTCAGCAACCGATGAGAGATGCTTTTTTAGTTGTTTTTTTCGTAACTATTTAGGGTCTGCTCTTAAACTTGTTTTCTCTACTACACCAGACAGGTTTTTCAAAACCTGTCTGGTGTTGCAACCTAAAATCAAGTAATTATTCAACTTTATAGAAAACTAACAATAATTTAGCTACATTGTTTTGAATGTTTGCTAATCAATAAGCTAATAATTATTTCAGAAACCTTAACTAACTGAATAGTTACTTTTTCCCAAAAAAAGCACGGTATTCGCGTTTAAAAAATTGCCACAGATTACTATGATTAAAGCAAATAATAAATGT